>JAUPKS010000054.1 GCA_030837315.1 Planctomycetota bacterium | reverse complement strand
TACCACTTGCAACAAAAACACCCGTATTATTACCATTTTCCACAAACATAATATTCTTGGCGATAACGGATGTGCCGCTTAGTGATAATGTTGTTCCAGTAGTCTGGTCAATAGCTGCGATCTGCACCCTTGAAGATCCTGTTCCTGGGTTACCAGATAACGCTACCGATCCATCAGCAAACCCGATAACATCCCTAGCAACAGGATTTAAATTTTCATCTTGGTCTGTAATGGTTAAAATAACATTTGCGTTAGACAGCGAATTCGTATTTATTGCAGATACGGCGCTTGGCGAGAAAACAACGGCACCACTATTAGTTTTAACAGACTTGCTATCTAAAGTGCTACCACCATATAGCAACTGCAATGTATCGCCACTAACTACAGTCAGTTCTCCACTTAATCCAGATTCTGCATTACCTCCAGTATTGGCCGACAGTTCTTTTAAGTTTAGACCTGTAATACTTGAACCAAGCGCAGGGAAGTTGTGACTGC
Organism: Planctomycetota bacterium; assembly: GCA_030837315.1. GTDB lineage: Bacteria > Planctomycetota > Brocadiia > Brocadiales > Brocadiaceae > Brocadia. The sequence goes on along the minus strand of JAUPKS010000054.1, from coordinate 16,259 downwards.
CCGTATTAAAATCTTCAACATAACCAGAAGTTGTACCAACAGGGTATGTTACTGACTGCGTACCTGAATTACTCGTAAATACACCGGTATTTGTTCCTGTTTCCTTCAATATAAAGGATGTTGCATTTGTACTTGTTTTTACGGTGACAGTTATCGTGTCTTGGCTGCTACTTGTATTTGCTGTAGAATCTGTCACTGAAATCCAGGCACGGTCAAAATCGCTTGTATCACCGAGTGATGGTAAATAACCTTCCCTATCAAAACTTCCCGTTGCTGCCATAGAGCTTGAAGCCATACCCACGACAAAAGCAACTACCAGCAAGAATATGCTGGACAAACCAAACCAAATTCTCTTATTACTAAATGTTATATTTGGTCTTTTCATATCTGTCAAATCTCCTTTTTCTATATAAGACCACGAGTCTAAACTAGAAGCAAACATAAAACTTGTATAAAGAACTTTCCTTATTCTTTAAAAATGTACAAACTATTCGAAAAAGCTTTTAATCTCCCAATCAACTTCGACCCCTATTCATCCCAATCATTCACCACTCCTCTGAAAACTATAACTATGGGATGGGAAACACCATTTTATGATTCCCTGCAACAACCAAGCGATCGTTTAATAGAAAAATTCATCTTGATATTTGCAGAAGAATCAATTGTTGTTTTCCCTATAGTACCTCCTTTCTAATCCAAAATTTGCATACATGATGATTAAGCAAAAAGCAATGTAAATACGAGACATAGGCTATAGTCGGTCAGAGGAATATAGCATGCAAATAAACATCAGTCAACAAAAAAATTAAATTTTTGGTAATATAATAAATTATTTAATATTCTGTAAGTACTCTGATTGTATGGTTTATTAGTATTATCGTTTGACTTGCCGTTTTTTTCTTGGTATCATTCTGACCGCTTTTTGAAGTGTATGTTAAATTATGCTATAGATAACAGATATAAGAAAATAATTTTCTCATCTTCGCGCAATGTTAGAAGCACAAAAGAAAAAGGACGCGATTTCTGATTCAGAAAAGGACTTTATTTTAAAAGGAATACTGGAAGTAATAAAAAAGGTAGTTTCAGCACAGCAATACGACATATGGTTTTCATGTCTTAGGATATTTTCTATTACAGATAACAGTATTACCTTTGTCGCACCAAACAGCTTTATCAGGGAATGGCTTCACAACCATTACAATGATCTTTTTTCAGGCGCAGTTTATAAGGTATTAAACTTTTCAAGGGAGGTAATATTTTCCACAGAAGACGAGGTATTTGGACAATCACCAATCACTCCCCTTTTTAATAATAGCAACGCAGTTAAGGCCTTGAGCCTCACGGATGAACATTATACCATACCGATAAACAAGTATTATAGTTTTGAGAATTTTGTTGTAGGTCCATGCAATAGATTAGCACATGCAGCAGCAGTTGCTATTTCAGAGTCTCCTGGTCATGCGTATAATCCTTTGTTCATTCATGGTGCTTCTGGTCTGGGAAAGACACATCTTTTACACGCAATCAATAATGTATTGATGTCCAAGCATAAAATGAAGGCCCTTTACTTGTCTTGCGAACGTTTTGTAAACCATTATATCTCCACGATACGATCGAACAGTTGGGACTCATTTAGAGAACTATACAGAAATGTAGATGCACTTCTTATAGACGACATACAATTATTTGAAAACTCACAGGAAAGCCGGGAGGAGTTCTTCCATACATTCAACACGCTCTATAATGCAAAAAAGCAAATTGTTATTACGAGTGATTGCCCTCCAGAGTCTATTGTTTCCCTAGAGGAGAGACTCGTTTCTCGTTTCAAGTGGGGTCTTCTTTGTGGTATAGATAACACAACGATAGAAACACGCATTGCAATTGCTGAAAAAAAAGCGTTCTTGTGGGGCATCAACCTATCCCATGAAGCCGCATCGTGTCTTGCGGAAAGTATAACCGGTAACATTCGGGAACTTGAGGGCGCCATCGCGCGACTGAGCCGAGAGGAAAAGATAACAAAGAACAGTATTACTATTGAACTCATCAAAAAAGTAGTTCGGGAACTATCAGGAAACAGAAAGCATATTAATATTGAAGCAGTCATTAAAGCAGTATCAAAGAGATTCAATATCAGCGTATCACAACTGCAATCAAAACGTAAAACAAGGAGTTTAGCACTACCCAGACAAATAGCAATGCACATATCAAGAAAGTTAACAAATATGTCTCTTCTGGAAATTGGGGGATACATAGGTGGGAGGGATCATTCCACGGTGATCTACGCAGACGAAAAAATAACAAAGATGTCCATGAAAGACAAAAATCTTCAATTAATTTTACAGAAACTGGAAAGTGAATTACAGAAATAGAATTGTAATGTTCGGTATGTTTAGAACATGTAGAAAGTTTAGACATTTTTGGGGTATTACTAAACATAGTTTGCGCACAACGGTGAGATTGTCCACAGTAGGTGCTTTTTGCAGACTGTTTTCTCTACAGTCTTTCTACATTATGTGATAGGGTGTATATCTTTGTTGTTAAATCAGTTGGAGTTCTTTAAATGAGTTATGATCATAGTATACTATAACTACGATTTTTAAATCTTTAAAATATAATATAAGAGAAGACATAGGAATAAAGTATGGACTTAAATTTTTCCGGAAAAGAGTTGTATGGTGGATTTAATTTGGTAGCAAGTATAGTACCTTCTTCTGCACTAAAGAGTATATTAAAAGGAGTTAAAGTTGAAGTTAAAAATAGTCGGGTAGAATTAACTGCAACAGACTTAGAGGTATTGGTTAAATGCATATTATCAGCAAAGGGGTGTGACGAAGAGGGTGGTATTGTTATGCCAGCCGCTCGTGTTAATAATGTGCTGAGGGAATGGGCTGGAAATGAAGAGGTTGTGGTGTCTATCGAAAGTGGTAACTGTATACTAAGGTCAAGGGGTGGATACTTTAAAATAGCAGGGGAAGATTTCAGACAGTTTCCAGAGATAGCCATGGTGAATACGAGAGGTTTTGTTGAGATAGATGGTGAGGTTATAAATGATATGATAGGGAGGGTTATTCATTCAGCATCAACCTTGAAGGCCAGGAGTATATTGTGTGGTGTTTTTGTGCGGGTTCTGGGAGATGATCTTATCATGGTAGCCGCAGATGGAAATCGAATGTCCAGTATAAAGCGTAAATTGAGCAATCCTGATGGGATTTCGATGGACGGGATCGTTGCAGTGAAGTGTTTGACATTTTTACAACGTTTTGTATCTGAGTGTAAGGGGATTTTAAGGTTGGGTATAGGTGAGTTACAGGTATGCTTTGCAGGTGAAAAGGGTGAGATTGTGTCACAGTTGATAGATGGCCGATATCCGAAATATGAGGACTTTATACCTAAGGAGAATGATAGGAAGGTGGAAGTCGATAGGATTAAGTTACTGTCTGGTGTAAAAATGGCTTCGTTTATGACGAACGAGGAATATCGGATGGTGAAATTTATTTTTAAACAGGGGAAATTGGTACTCTCGGCAAGAACTGCCGATGTTGGGGAAGCAGAGTTGGAGGTTGCTATTAAGTATGAGGGGCCTGATTTTGAAATAAGTTTTGATCCGGTATATATTGCAGACGCCTTGAAGGTATCGGATGGTGACACCGTAGTTATGGAATTTGGTGTTGGCGATAGTGCCGTGCTTATTAGAACAGGCTATGAACAGTTTGATGTTGTAATGCCTCTTGAGATGAAATAGGTTTTTTGGTTGCGGAGGTAATTTTGCATGTTGGGTGAAATGCCAGAGAGATATTTTTATAATAGAAACAAGGTTTTGAGTATTGGTCAGGTATTAAAGGATGTGTTTCCGAAGAGATGTGGTCCAGATAAGACTTATTATAAGGTGAAGGATGCGTGGAAGGATGTTGTTGGTGAAGAGATTTGTCAGTGTACCGAGATTACAGGTCTCAAAAGAGGGGTGTTGTATGTTAGTGTTGAATCAACGGTGTTGATTCACCATTTGACTAACTTTGAGAAGGATGCTATAATTTCCGGAATTAATGACTTGATGAGTACACGATGCATAGAGGATATTCGTTTTAAGGTGGGAATGGTATAAATGATGACAGAAGAAAATAACTTAGCGCTAGATCAGGACACGTATGACTCAACGTCGATAAAGGTGCTTGGTGGTATTGAGGCCGTTAGGAAAAGGCCAGCTATGTACATAGGGGCTACGACGTCCAAAGGGCTACATCACCTTGTGGAGGAAGTTGTTTGCAATAGTGTTGACGAAGCCGTAGCTGGTTTTTGTGAAAACATAAGCGTAAAAATAAATATAGACGGAAGCATCACGGTGGTGGATGATGGCAGGGGCATTCCTGTTGATCTGCACAAGGAAACAAACAGGTCTGCGCTGGAAGTAGTTATGACGGTGCTTCATGCAGGAGGGAAATTTGAACATAAGAGCTATAAGATATCTGGTGGATTGCATGGGGTTGGCGTGTCGGTTGTAAACGCACTGAGCGAATGGTTAGAGGTAGAGGTTAAAAGAGATGGACATGTGTATTTTCAGCGGTATGAAAAGGGCGAAGTGAAGTCACCGGTGGAGGTAAGGGGAGTTACCAAGAAGAGAGGAACAAAGATTGTTTTTAAGCCAGATCGGGAAATATTCGAGGATACGACGTTTTGCTTTGAGATAATAGCGAAAAGACTAAGGGAATATGCCTTTTTGAATAAGGGAATAAAGATAGTATTGGCCGATGAGAGGACAGATAAAAACGAGACGTACCAGTATGAGACCGGCATAAAAGCATTTATTAAAGAGCTTAATGAAGGAAAAGAGATAATCCATAAGGATATCATATATTTTGAAAAGGAATGTAATGGAACGATCGTAGAAGTGGCCATGCAGTATAATGACGGGTATAGTGAAAATGTATATTCCTTTGCAAATAATATTAACACAGTAGAAGGTGGTACTCACCTGAGTGGTTTCAGAGCTGCCCTTACAAGAACTCTCAATGGTTATGCAAAAAACAAGGGCATTCTCAGTGAGGAAAAGGCGCCCACGGGTGATGACTATAAAGAAGGACTCACTGTTGTTTTAAGTATTAAACTGCCGGATCCTCAGTTTGAAGGACAAACAAAAACGAAGCTTGGCAACCGTGAAGTACAGAGTTTAGTAGAAGCGGTGATAAATGAACAATTGGGAACGTATTGTGAAGAAACACCATCAACGGCAAAGGCAATTATTAATAAGGGGATAGATGCGGCCAGGGCAAGGGAGGCTGCACGAAAGGCCAGAGACCTAACAAGGAGAAAAGGTGCTCTTGGTATTTCGAATCTTCCTGGAAAATTAGCAGACTGCTCTTCCCGAGATGTTGAGACCTCAGAGCTATTTCTTGTAGAAGGCATCTCGGCAGGTGGCACGGCAAAACAGGGAAGAGATCGTACCTTTCAGGCAATCCTGCCGTTAAAAGGGGTGATTATAAATGTAGAAAAGGCGCGCATTGACAAGATGCTGAGTAATGAAGAGATTCGCACTTTGATATCTGCCCTCGGGACGGGCATAGGAATTGACGAATTCAATGTGAGCAATCTACGGTACGCAAAAATCATTATTATGACAGATGCGGATATTGATGGGGCACATATCAGGACTCTTTTACTGACATTTTTTTTCCGACAGATGATAGATTTAATAGACAAAGGACATATTTACGTCGCCCAGCCTCCCTTGTATAAGGTAACAAAAAATAAGAGGCAAGAATATATTTATGACGACAGGGAATTACAAAAGAAACTCATTACACTTGGGGTTGATGGGACCGTTATGGAAGTTAACAGCACAAAGAAAGAGAGTTTGAATAATTCAAAACTGGGCAAGCTACTCCAACTTTTAGTGCAAATGGAAGAGTACATAAAAATATTAAGGAAAAAGAGGATATCTCTGGATAAGTTTTTAGGGTTACGGCATAAAAAGAACAGGAATTTTCCACTATACAAGGTATCTTATAAAGGTGAGGCACTTTATATCTATTCAGAAGAAGAATTGGAAAAATGTATAAAAGAGAAACAAGCAGAAGAGGGAAGGGAATTAGAGATAGCGGAAGGAGAGGATGCAGCTGGCGCCAAACAGGAAAAAGAAGAGAGTGCATTTGAGGTTATAGAGTATCACGAAAGCAGAGAAATCGAAAAAATCATACGTGAGATAGAGGAGTATGGTTTTTCAATAGATGAGTACTTCAATGGTCATGATCAAGAAAAACCAAGATATAAGTTAATCTCAGGAGATACAGAAATATTTGCTCAGTCCCTCAGCGAGGTTCTATCAAAAATACGCGAGATTGGAAGAAAAGGGTTGGAAATACAGCGGTACAAAGGTCTGGGTGAAATGAATGCGGAAGAACTAGCAGAAACCACGATGAGTGTGAGTACCAGAACACTGTTAAGAGTAAAAGTAGAGGATGCAGTGAAGGCAGACGCAATCTTTAGCACCCTGGCAGGGAAAGATGTTCAACGGAGAAGAGAATTTATAGAAAAACACGCCTTGGAAGCAAGGAATTTGGATGTGTAGTTTTTTTGAAATGGGAGTTACTGTGATTTCATGCAGAAGAAAGAATTAAAATACATGGAAAATCTGCTTTTAAGCAGAAAAGATATATTATTGCAGGAATTTGAGGAGCGGTTCAAAAAATATCGGGACAGCAGCAGCGAAAAATTAACAGACATTGCAGAGATCGCATCCAGTTCTTCAAATGAGATACTAGAAATAACTGTTGCGGAAGAAGATGCGAAAGAATTAAAACAAATAGAAGATGCCCTGGATCGGATAAAAGCTGGCCATTACGGAGTTTGTGAACAGTGTGGCAGAATGATAAAAAAAGCACGACTCAAGGCAATTCCATTTGCAACGCTTTGCGTAAGTTGCAAAGAGGAAGAAGAAAGGGTTTGTGATGAGAAAACTGTCCAGGCAAGATGCGAGCGGGAAGATATAATTAACAGACCGGAAAATAGTGAAACAGACGAGACAAACAGAAAATATATGAGGAAGAGAATAGTAGAACCAGAATATGACGATCACAGAAACTAAAGAGATTAAAGACTAATGACCTTAGTTAAAACTTTTTTACATACCTGCAAAAAATACTCCCAAAAAACAGCTGTTACAGATCACAGCGGCGCCTTTACTTACGAGGACCTACACCAGGAATCTATAAGATGCGCCAGTCGTTTATTATCAGGAGTTACCGGAAGAAATATTGGAATACTCCTTCCCAACGGGAAAGAATTTGTAGTTGCATTTTATGGAACCCTTATGGCAGGGAAGACACCCGTTCCATTGAATTACTTGCTCTCACCGGCACAATTGCTTTATGTGATCCGCGACGCAGGCATAGATACTATTTTCACAAATAACCTTTTTTCACCTATGCTTGGAAATCAAATAAAAAATACCCTTTTGACAGAAGAGAAACAATCGGGTGCATCATGTAATGAAGGAAATATTAAGCAAGGAGATGAAGAAGAACAGGCTGCCTTACTGTATACATCGGGTACGAATGCAAACCCAAAAGGGGTAATACTAACGCATAAAAATTTTATGAGCAACCTTGATGGGTGTATACATGCCTTTCATTTTACAGAAAAAGACACACTACTCGGTATCCTTCCGCTTTTTCACACCTACGCACTGACTACGACCCTGATATTGCCTATCTGTGTGGGTGCGACGGTTATTTATCTTGCGCGGTTTTCAGGACCAAAGGTCTTGGAAATGATTGAAAAATATAAAGTCACATCGTTGTTTGCCATTCCATCTATGTACAGAGTACTTTTACGAACCGCTGAATCAACCAAACACGACTTAAGCACGCTGAGGCTCTGCACATCTGGAGGAGAACCCTTACCAGGCGATGTTCTGGATACTTTCAGCAAGATATTTCCTGTTCCTTTAATTGAGGGTTATGGACTAACTGAAGCCACGGCAATTGTTTCGGTAAATCTTCCCGAAAAATGTAAGCCGGGCAGCATTGGTCCTCCTTTGGATAACCTCGAGGTAAAGATTGTAAATGAGAATGGCCTGAGCCAGCCTGTAAACAAAGAAGGTGAGATATGGGTAAAAGGGCCGAATATAATGAGGGGATATTATAACTTACCCAAAGAGACGGCAGAAACTATTACATCAGACAGGTGGCTTAAAACAGGAGATTATGGCAAACTTGATGAAGAGGGATTCCTGTGGATTACAGGAAGAAAAAAAGAATTAATCATTATCAGTGGAGAAAACGTATCCCCAAATGAAATTGAACAAGTCATCAGCGGGCATGAGAAGGTCTTTGAAGTAGCCGTTGTTGGGGTAGCGGACAAAGTTCGAGGCGAAGTAGCCAGGGCATTTGTCGCCTTACATGAGCATGCAACGTGTACAGAAGAGGAAATCAAGGAATATTGTGAGCAACGATTACCACACTACAAGGTACCTAAATATTTCGAATTCCGCAAAGAGTTACCCCATGGCCCCACCGGTAAGATTTTAAAAAGGGCCTTGAAATAATATACATATTCAAGCCCAACAAACCAGAATTCCTCAGGTATGTATACGGAATAACCTTTTCCCTATTTACCTTTCTTTTGTGAAAAAAACATAAAAACGTTACGTTTATGTACCAAACGAACACAATGTCTTTGCCATCTTTCTTGCCACTTCTCATTACTGGGGTAACCGGGGTGCCAGGCTATAGCGCCTTTCAGTATTTTCATGCAAAATACCCGAACCACGTTACTGCTATCCGTCCTGTTCGATATTGGCCACTTCGAGGGGAAGGTATTATCCCGCTCGATATTGAAAATCGTAAAGGGCTTGAGGAATTGATGAAACTGAAGCAGTTTAAGTCTGTTTTAAACGGAGCCGGTTCCTGCGCATTGAAATCCTGTGAAATGAATGCCGTACTTGCCTACCGTGTAAATGTGCAATCAGTCTTAAATGTATTGGAAATGATAGGAGGTCGTGATGTGCGACTGATTCACCTTTCGACGGATCTGGTATTTCCCGGGAAGACAGACGGATTATATACAGAAGGAGACCCCCCGGCACCCGTCACAATGTATGGCAAGACCATGGCTATCACCGAAGAAATTGTCATGCTTGGGTATCGGTCTGCGGCAATTTTTCGTATTTCGTTGCCCATGGGGATTAGTGTTAACGGCCATGCTGGGGCCATTGATTGGATACTTTCACGTTTTAAAAAGAATAATCCAGCGACATTATACTTTGACGAATTAAGATCCCCTTTTTATTGTGAAGATTTTAATGAGGTTATGGAGCTAACTTTGGGAAATACCATAAAGGGTATTTATCATCTCGGTTCGCACCGGCATCTCAGCCTTTATCAAATTGGACAAATTGTTAATAAAGTGGGTGGTTATATCCCGGAACTTCTTAAGGGGTGTATGCGTAAAGAAGCAGGACCCATGCCGCCAAGGGCAGGAAATGTTACCATGAGTAACCAAAAGCTTATCCAGGCTTTAGGAGTTGATCTTTTTCGCAAGTGGCCATACCTGGAGGATCATGTTCCCGACGGGAGAGATTGGCATTATGACCGTCCTGATCACATGGTCTTTCATCCGGAACAGATTCACAAGTGTCTTTATAGAATCCCCATAGCTTGTTAAATAATTTTTAGCAAACATAGTATTTCCTCCGCTGCGTGTTCAGACGCCCCAGGCTTTCCAATCTTGTCAATTAAGCCGGTCAATTCATTTATACAGGTCTGCCTCTTTTGACTATTACTAAGCAGCTGTAATGCCTGATTTGCCAACCAGGTGTAATTTTTTCTGAACATGAGAAGTTCCGGAACAATCATCTTGTGGGCGAGGGTATTCACCAGGCCAATATAAGGAGTAGTAAGGAATGGCTTAACTATAAAATAGGAGAAGGGTGATATTTTGTAAACAATAATCATTGGTTTGATATAGTGCGCAATCTGTAATGTAATCGTACCTGCGCCAGCCATGCAAAGATCGGATGCCTTGATCAATTCATGGACGTTTCTTACAATAATCTTACAATCGACTTTAGACTCTTTTGTAATAGTTTGCATGAAACCAAAATGTTGTTCATCGCTGCATGAGATAAGAAACTTTGCAGAAGGGATTGTTTGTTGTATCCGCACTGCTGATTGCAGCAACAACGGAAGTATTCGAACGATTTCCTGTCTTCGGCTGCCCGGAAGAAAAGAGATGATAGTTCCTCCCTGTTTTTTTAGTTCTGAGACAATCCCTTCATCAACACCCCTCTGGTAAATTTCATCGAATAACGGATGCCCCACATAAGTAACGGGAATACCTGCTGCATCATAAAAAGGTTTTTCGAAAGGATAAATCACAAGGAGCTTATCTACCATTTTTTTCATCTTTTTTACACGCCATGGTCCATGTGCCCAGAGCTGTGGGCAAACATAATAGATAACGGGAATTCTCAGTTTTTTAGCCGCCCTGGCCAGGTGGAAATTAAAGCCGCAGTAATCAATTAAGATAACAGCACTGGGCCGCTCCTGTTGAAAGAAGCGGATACAATCTTTTTTCATCTGCCGGAATGCTGTTAACTCTGTCAGAACATGGAGCCACATTAAGGACTTGGTAGACATATCATGGAGACAGTGTAAGCCTGCCCGTTTCATATTCTCTTTTCCAAGTCCGTAAAATTTTATACCCGGGGCCTTTTTTATCATGCAGGACATAAGGTTCGCACCGTGAATATCACCTGATGAATCGCCTGCACTGATAAATACTTTGGAGACATTAGGCATGGATCACATGAAAGAGATAACAAATAAGGTTTATGAAAAAAAACATGGCTATGAATGGCCACACTATCATGAAGACAAAAGAAGTATCTATACAAAATAACGCATAATGTGTATCAAGGGCAAAAAGGATAAGACAAATAATCGGCAAGGCGATAAAGAAGATTCCTATTATGCAAAAAAGAAGGGGATGATTGAGAAATAGTAATGAAGAAAGAAAGGTGTTACACGTATAAAACAGGAAGAGTGTGAATGATAATATCTTTATTTTGGCAAAAAAATAACTGCCTGCAGAAACGAGTAAGGATACAAACGCTATAATTAGCAATACATTAGGCTGCACTTCACCCCTTAGCCGTCTTCAAACAAACCATCAAACGAGAGAAACCATTATCCATTGAAAAGAGGCAAACGTATTCTTTTCAGAAAAAACCCCAAGAGACAGACATAATAGTCTATCCTGGGATTTTTTCAAGAAAATTATTAGACTTTTAAAAAGCCTGATTATTTATTAAAAAAGTCTTGTTTCACATTAAGAGAGAAACTGATGTGTGGTCGCAGATAAACAAACCAAAACATTATACCAACCAAAATAACCCCACCAACAATATTTCCCAAAGTAACAGGAAAGAGATTGTTAATAAAAAATCCTCTCCAGGTGAGCTGCGAGAAATCTAGGGCTTTTCCTGCCATTTTTTCTGCGGCCGCTACAACTTCTGGATTTTTTCGTAATATGATACCCATGGGAATAAAATACATATTTGCAACACAATGTTCAAAACCACTGGCAACGAAACCACCGATAGGAAACACAATAGAAAGAATTTTATCTGCGGCGGTCCTGCCACTAAAGCACAACCAGACCGCAAGACATACCATGGCATTACACAGGACGCCCCGTGCAAGGGCGGTTTTGAAAGTTAGAGTGACCTTTGTGTTAGCGATAAGAAGTGCTTTCGCGCCAACCATCTGGTGAAAAAAATCAAACTGATGTGTTTTATACATCCAGCATACCATTGTAAGACTCCCTACAAAGTTACCCATAAAGGAGATAGTCCAGTTATTGAGCATTTCACGGGTGGTAATTCTCTTGCTAACATAACCCATAATAATAAGGCAATTTCCTGTGAAAAGTTCTGCACCGCCAATGACAACCAACATAAGTCCCAGGGAAAATGCAATACCTCCAATAAGAGAGGTAAGCCCATAATGCAGGGTCGAGTCACATATTACTAACGTGGCGAATTGTGCGCCAATACCAATATAGACACCAGCCAGAATGCCGAGTATAAAGGTCTGCACAAAGCTTAATTTTGCCTTTACCATCGCTACCTTATCAATGCGACAGGCAATTTGTGGCGGTGAATAGGCGTCGATATCTAAAATTTGTAGAGTTTTTTGAGTATTATTTTCTGCCATCACTCAGCCCTCCTTTAGCTTTTCTTTGATGGACGTAAATAAATAAACCAATACACGCCTGCAACTAATACAATACCACCGAATAAGTTCCCAAACACGACGGGGACAAGATTATCAATCAAAAACCCTTTAAAAAAGGTAAGATTTGAAAGATCTAATTGTCCCCCATGGACCTTTTCTGCTGCAGCGAGTACGGCGCTATTACCTTTTAGTATCAGCCCCATGGGGATGAGCCACATATTGACAACACAGTGCTCAAACCCGCTGGCAATAAGACAAGATATAGGCCAGAGCAAGGATAATATTTTATCCATATTGCTTCTGCCGCTATAACACAGCCAAATACCTAAACATACCAATGCATTGCAAAGTACGCCTCTTGTAAAGGCGACACCGAAGGGCAGGCTTACTTTATCATTGGCGGCAAGAACTATTTTGGCGCCGAGGAGATAATTGTTGATTGTCCATTGATTTGAATTGTATATCCATAAAACAAGGGTTAATGCACCAATAAAATTGCCAATAAATGCAATGATTAAATTTCTGGCCAGGTCTTTCCCGGTAATTTTTCTGGCCATAAAGGACATCGCAATAAGGCAATTTCCTGTAAAGAGCTCTGCGCCGGCAATTACGATTAAAACCAGGGACAAGGTAAAAGCAACACCACCTACCAGCTGATTCAAACCATAATTAGAGGTTGCAGTATGTGTTACTACCATGGAGAGCTGCATACCTAACGCAATAAAAACACCAGCAAGAATACTCAGGGCAAATGTGGTTAAAGTACTAAGCTGTGACTTGGCCACGCCTACCATTCCCACTCTATCCGCCATTTTTGCTGGCGCATAGGCGTCAATCTCAATAACTGGTATGGCCTGCTCCTGGGGAAGCGGTTCACTGTTTTGTGCATTAGACATAATAGCACCTCCTTTCGTCTCTATAATTTTTAGAAGATTATAAGGTGGGTAATATCCTATCATACGGCCTCAAAAATTACTATACATAAATAATTTATTAATAATGAATATTTATTAATAACGACGCTATGACGATAAGGGCATTTTTAAAAGAATTATGTCCACCTTGCCTGAAAGTTAGCCGTTAAGAGGTAAAGTTGATACTGTGAAAACTTTAGTATCAGGAAAAAACATTTTGACATTTTTAGCAAAAATGGTAGCGCCGATCCCTTGTGGCCGGCATTTTGGCTGGGGATAAACAGCCCGCGCTCCATCTTCCGACGCGTTCGGGTTAGGTGCATATATCCGGTTTGTTCGCGTATCGCATGGAATAAAAATACATTGCTTTTTGATGATATTTTGCTTTATTATGACCGTGTTTTGATTGATAATTATTATATATCCTGGTCATAATAAGCAAAACAATTTTGGAGGTAATTATGGAAGAAAAGGAAAACATTACAAAGAATATGATTATTAACGATGTTATTAAAAAATATCCGAAAACGATTTCTGTTTTTAGCAAATTTAAGGTAGATTCCTGTTGTGGTGGTGGAGCGAGTATTGGAAAAACAGCGGCAATGAGTGGGGTAGACATAGATGCTTTGCTTGTAGCATTAAATAAAGTTGCATTGGAAACAAGCAAATAATTGGTATCATAATTCATGCTGGCAAAAGTCAAGAGTGTCGCCGTTTTTGGTATAGATGCGTATTTATTAGATATTGAAGTTTATATCGCCACGGGTGATATGCCTTATATTGCCATCGTTGGGTTACCGGACACGGCGGTTAAGGAGAGCCGTGATAGGGTAAAGGCAGCGGTCAATAACAGCGGTTACCGGTTTCCTTATAATCCCATGACAATAAATCTTGCGCCTGCAGACCGCAAGAAAGAAGGCCCGGTTTTTGAATTACCCATAGCCGTCGGGATACTTATAGCAACGAATCAAATCGAGATTCCGGATATCCAGGATTATGCTATCGTGGGTGAGCTGTCTCTGGATGGCAAGCTGCGCCCCGTTAAGGGATGCCTGTCAATGGCGCTCAAGTGTAAAGAACTGGGAATAAAAAAATTTCTGGTTCCTTCGGAAAATGCATCTGAGGCCGCGATTGTTGATGGAATTGATGTCATTCCTGTTAAAACCCTTGAAGATACCGTAGGAATTCTTACGAAATCTATTTCAGCCATTTCTCAGAAGATTAAACCAGAAGACGTATTCAAGGAATCTGCTGGCTACGATGTTGATTATGCTGATGTAAAAGGTCAGGAGCATGCCAAAAGGGCGCTGACCGTTGCCGTTGCCGGTAACCACAATATAATTATGATAGGACCTCCGGGATCAGGCAAGACGATGCTTGCACAGCGGATTCCTACGATTATGCCATTGCTCACCTTAGAGGAGGCTTTAGAAACAACAAAGATTTATAGTGTAGTAGGCCTTCTTAGTCCGGGACAATCACTTATTGCCGCAAGACCCTTTCGTGCCCCTCATCATACCATCAGCACCGCTGGTTTGATTGGAGGGGGTTCTTTTCCCAGACCCGGAGAAATCAGCCTTTCACATAATGGTGTGCTCTTTTTGGACGAACTTCCCGAATTTGAACGAAAAACAATAGAAGTGCTTCGGCAGCCGCTAGAAACGGGCTATGTAACAATTTCGCGCGCCATGAATTCTGTTACGTACCCGGCAAGGTTCATGTTGGCCATTTCTATAAACCCCTGTCCTTGCGGATACTTCACCGATAAGGTGAAGGAATGTCATTGTACACCGCATCAAATTCAAAGTTATATGTCAAAGATTTCAGGACCACTGTTGGATAGGATAGATATTCAAATAGAGGTGCCATCTGTACAATACCATGAGCTTGTTTCAGACAGAGAGGTACAATCATCGGCAGACATAAGGGGAAAGGTATTAGTAAGCCGTACCATGCAAAAAGAACGGTTTAAAGACCAGCCACCGATGGTAAATGCGCATATGTCTTCAAAACAAACTAAAAAGTATTGTGTCCTGGACAAATCAGCGGAAGCAATGCTCTATCAGGCAATGACGGAATTGGGACTTTCCGCACGTGGACACAGTAAGGTTTTAAAGGTGGCGCGCACCATAGCCGATCTGGAAGAAAGTGAGCATATAAAAATAGAGCACATATCCGAGGCAATACAATACCGAAGCCTGGATAGGGGATTGTGGAAGTGAGTGTCCTTTTAAGGCTATCTATGAGAGGTTATTAAGATAAAACTGATACAATTAATTTTAAGGAGTGTAAATCTAAAAAAGCGTCTAAGTAAAGTATGAATTCAGACCTAACCTTTATTACCAACGAAGAAAATAAAAATCTGTCAGAAAGATTCAAAGTGCTTATAAAAGACACTCGACTTTTTGATGTGCTCGTTGGTTATTTCTATACAAGCGGATTTCATGCCATTTACAAATCCTTAGAAAATACTGAAAAGATCAGGATTCTTATTGGGATAAGTACAAACAAACAGGCAATAGAACTCATTCAAAACGCAAAAAGCAATCACCAATCAATACTTCCCTATTCTCACGCCGAAGTAAAAGAACAATTCGAACAATCTGTCACTGAAGAAGTAGAAAAATCGGAGGATAGACCCGAAGTTGAAGGGGGAATCCTTAAGTTTATTGAATGGCTGAAAAACGGAAAACTAGAAATCAGGGCATACCCAACCGAAAATATTCACGCAAAGCTTTACATTATGACCTTTGTGGAAGGTGATAGGGATGTAGGAAGGGTCATTACAGGGTCGAGCAATTTCACTCAATCAGGTCTTATCGACAACTTTGAGTTTAATGTCGAATTAAAAAACAGGGCTGATTACGAATTTGCATTGCAGAAATTTAATGAACTATGGAAAGACGCAGTTGATGTAAAGGAACGGTATGTCGATACGATTCACATAAAAACCTGGCTGAACAATACCATTACTCCCTACGAATTGTATCTAAAATTTTTGTATGAATATTTCAAAGATGAACTCAGTCGGGCCGATGAAGTGTTTTTGAAATATCTTCCCCAGGAATTTAAAAAACTGGAATATCAGGAGCAGGCAGTTTTAAACGCCAGGAAG
>JAUPKS010000343.1 GCA_030837315.1 Planctomycetota bacterium | reverse complement strand
CATACACGATGTGGCAGAGGGGCCAGAGTGCCTCATTGGAAAAACCGTAATAAAATCTTTCTTCTTCTTCCTGAGTAAGCCAGACCCTGCGAAGGGTATACTTCGGATTATCGGGAGGGACAGCGATATGGTCTTTGCTGTCCACCACTTCCCGATCAGCATCACCGCTACCATGCGCAATCCATGTACCTCCTTCTGCTCTAATAATTGGGTCAAGGGCGGTTACCATTCCGCTGGGAGGGATAATGTACTTAATTTCCTCACCTACATAATTATGAATATACGGCTCACGATTAGATACGACGACAAGCTTATAATCATTCAGTCTGCTTGAAATGAGTTCTTTTAATGAATCTTTTGTATAAATCATGTTTGTTTCCCTGCCTAAATGGCTCTTTGTTTAATCCTGTTATTTATTACAAAAAGCAATTGAGATATCTCTTTGTTTAATGACTCACTTCCTTCTCTTTGTCAACAAGATGTTTGCTTCTTTTGGCTTGTTGAACAAATTCCTGGCACAGCGGGGCCGTAATCAAAAAAACTTACTGGGAAAAAAAGGTTTTACAAAACAATACGAACCACAGGTAAATGATGATTGGCTTCTTCTGAGGTATGTTACCTATCGTAAACTTAGCATTGAAATATTATAATCGGTGATTTATAATTTGTGCAAGGAAATAATCTTGTCGCCATATTAAAGGAGATCGCATGCAAATCAGAAAAGACACAATGATCAGAAGACAGCAAATTATAGATGTTATTCGATACATCATTTCTTCAAAAGGCATTGAATACGTTACGATAAGCGAAATAGCCAACCGGATAGGTACCACCAAAACGGCAATATACCGTCATTTTAAAAACAAGCGGGATATATTGAATTTATTGATCGACAATATTGAAGAAACCCTCATGGAAGCTTTGGATAGGGCAATGGGAAAGGAAGACCCGATTCAAAGCCTGAAGAATGTGCTCCTGGCACACCTTACGTATGCAAAGGAACGCCGTGAGACATCCTTCATTGTTATTATGGGTGTTATGCAATTCAGCGATACGGTTATACGGAGAAAGATTTCTCAACTCATCCAAAAGTATCTTCGAAAGATAGAAAAGCTGCTTTCTGGCGCCATAAAGCTGGGGTTGGTAAAAAAAACCATGAATCCCAGAATATCTGCGATTGCCTTTCTTGGGCTCATCCAGTCAACCGTAACTGTGTGGTCCTATAAAAATTTCAACTTTATACCTCAAAAAGCACATGCATACCTGTGGAATATTTATTGCAACGGAATCGGTGCTTAGTTTGATGCTTAAGAATTTGAATATTAAAACCTTTAGCCCCCCTTCCCCTACGTCTCAGAGTGACATTATTCAGAGCAAAGTTGAGGAATATGATTTGCAAGGCACCAATACCCATTATGCAACTCATACAACGATCAATTCTGTACTCAGAGATTTAAGAATAGGTGCATTCTTAACCTTCGTGGGTATTAATCTGAGGTTTGTCATAGGAAATATCATAAATGCCCTTATCTTTTTTAATATCCTGCAGTCAGGAAATCCTGCTCATAGGTACGATATACACGCTCCAAGTATACCCGACATGTGCGGAGATGTTGTTATGACTTTAGTTTTTGCGGCTGCTTATTTATTTATCACATCTGCCCGTATAAAAAACAACGTTACAGGAGCAGATAATTTATATGGGTTGAGTAATCAACATTTCGTGGCTGTCAAACATCTAAAAGATCGTATTCAGTCGTCAAAATACTTCTTTTCTCTTGCCGCTATAGGTTTTAATTTGTATTTTCTCTCACGGTATTTTTTATCTCCGGGATTGGAAGTAGTTTTTATCGAAAACATCACTCCTGTGTCCCGTGTTTTGAATATTTTAAACGATGTGATTAAAATATGTTCTCCTCTTATTTTTGTCAATGTTTATTGCAAATACCTGTCTACAAACAGGGCTATCGCCTCTGTGCTCTATTTATTTTTTCTTGTAAGAAATCTTTTTGCAACAAATGTGTTAGGATTAATTGCCAACTACGACCTTCATGTTGGTGCTCCTTTCCTGGACGTTTTAACACCGCTTATCATTATTTATTCAGTAGCTTCTATCGTCTTTGGTGGTAAGACAGAATCATGTCTCCGTGAAATATTTAAGTCAGATACTCATACTATTGTGTTACCTTCCATTCCAGCCTCAGTACCGAAGTTCGGTGTGACACATTCCGAGTAGCGGAGTTCGGATTCTAAAATGGTAGCAGTTCTCCCCCTAAACCTCCTTCATCAAAGGGGAGGAAATATTGTGGTAATAAGCATTCCCCGTCCTTGGTGGGCTGGGTTAGGGGAGGGGACGAACTTTGCCTAAATGAATGCATTTTTACGAAAATATCGCCTTGTAAAGGCAGAGAGGAGAAAGGTCTTAGGCAACTTTTATTGTCGTACAAATTTTGTTGGATTAGGCTTTAATCCAACCACAAACCGTGCATATAAGGATGGATTAAGCACAGCAAATCCGTCAGTTAAAGTCGTTTGTGATACATATGTCACGAAGAAAACCGAATAGAAAAATACTGAAATCAGGAACCAATCAAAGGTCATTACTGTTTCTACAAAAGAAGACGGGTTTCTTACCGTTTTTGTCTTTTATTAAAACAATGCACAAGCACTTTTGCCGCTGTTGAAAAAAAATGAGTTGGATGTGTCCGTACCAGATAAATAATGAGTGTGTTAGATTAAGGAAAATCTGTCAACCCTTGCAGAGAGGGTGTGTACTTGACGGAAAAGTTGCCTGTATAGAAAGCCAATTGGATGGTGGAAATAAAAATGAGTTAAAAGGAGAGGTTGGTAAAGTGGAACAGTACAGATGCATTGTTTGTGGATATATCTATATCCCGGAAATCAGTGACCCTGATCATGGGATACGACCCGGAGTCAGTTTTAGAAATCTACCTGATACTTGGGTCTGCCCTGAATGTGGGGCACCAAAGGAGCAGTTCGAAACAATTTGACCTATGATGGAATAACGACAACTCTGTAGACAGCATGAAAGAGTTTGCCCTGGTGTGCGAATTAGCCAAGTAACAATAATTTCATCTTAGAATACGCAGACTTTAGTATACCCATGCATACCTTCAAACCCAACGTGGCTTTTGTAATCATCCTCATTTCCTTTTGGAAACAAGTATTGAAACACACCCCCGGCCCCTCTTAATAGAGAGGAGGTTTGAAGTCCCCTCTAAAAAGAGGGGATTGAGGGGATTGTATATGGTGTTTCAAATAACTAAATTGATACAATATTTTTAGTTTTATTTTTGCAATACGCATTACGTATCTCTTTTTAAAATCCACAT
>JAUPKS010000342.1 GCA_030837315.1 Planctomycetota bacterium | reverse complement strand
CATTTATCGTCTTTTTCCTTCTTCTGTGAATTCGACTGTTTTTTCCATACCGTCCTTGACATACTCGACAGCATAACACACTTTGCCATCAGTCTCGTTTTTCACTATTCCCTTGATGATGTCGCCGGCAGTTTCCTTCTCAATTGTAGCTCTAACAACAGCTGGTACGTGAGCCACTCTGGCCTTTTTTTCCTTTGTCTGTCACAACAGAGCCGTCTTCTGTAAATTTGAGTGTTTTTTTCATGCCGTCCTTGACACACTCGACTTCATAACATGCTTTGCCATCGGGCTCTTTTTTCACTATTCGCTCGATGGTGCTGCCAGTAGTTTCCTTCTCAATTGCGGCCTTGACCACAGACGGCACATGAGCAATATCAACCTTTTTCCCCTCGCCGACACATTTATTTAACATTTCCTTCTCCTCCTTCTGTTAAAGAGTTTAACCCGAACCACAGAGAACATTCTCCGTAAGATTACTGGGCTTAATGTAGTTGTAAGAAAAATATTCATGACAAATATACATTTAAAATAAATGCTTATCCGGTTGACTCCGGTAACGGGTAAGCTCGTATAGGCGACGCGCCCATAGGAAAAGCCCTCAAGTCGCGCTTAAAACGCCTTAAGCGGCACACCGCCCAGCTGACTCTGCAGTTGTAACCAAAAAACAGGTCAGTCTCATGAGAATGCGTGAACCGGAGTCAAAAAGAGGTTGTTTTAAGTATTTTTTACACAGTATTTCCTCGTCTTGCTTTTCTTCAAAATTTCTACCCGGCTTCTCTCTCTATACTTTTCATATCAAAATCCGGTTCCAATATCTTTTCTTTAAACCTGCTTACGTCCACCTTCTTTTCCATAAGTTGTGCCAGCTCGGATGCATTCTTATTATCACCTAAAAGAATTGCGCCAACAAGCCGTCCATCTTTAATGAAGAGCTTTTTATATATATACTTATCTGTGTCCTTTACTTTGATCTGCACTATGGCTTTATCTTCCGCCAGGACATCTCCCATTGAAGTAAGACGGATGCCCGCAACCTTCAAGGTTGTGGATGGTACCGTACCCATATATGTTTCATTCCCTCCAGCCATGTTGATGCCGGCAACTACTCCCTGTCTTTGGGAGGCTGGCCATATCCCATATACCCTGCCTTTATGCTCTGCAACATCCCCCGCTGCGTATATACTGGCAATATTCGTTTCCATACCATCATTCACAAGAACACCTTTATTCACCGATATGCCTGCAGTTCTTGCTAAGGTAGTATTTGGTATAATACCTGCGGAAACCAGGATAAAATCACTTTCAATAACCCTTCCATCCGCTAATTCCAGTATCCTTGTATGACCTTTTTCTTTTATGGATTTCGACTTAGCGCCCAGGATGAATTTAAGACCCATACCCTCCAATTGTTTCTGTAAAATTGCAGCGCCTTCCCCATCTAATTGCCGGGGAAGTAGCCGATCGAAAATTTCAACAATGGTCACAGAAGGCCCCAATTTTCTCAGACCATTTCCTGCTTCAAGTCCAAGCAAACCTCCGCCAATCAGGGTTACCGTCTTTGCGTCAGCTGCACGCCGAGTAATGGTCATTACATCCTCAACCGAGCGCAACGTAAAAATCCCTTCTGTGGTATTAATCCCTTCAATAGGAGGGAGGGCACCACTGCTGCCGGTGGCCAACAGCAATTTGTTATAGGAAAAATTAGATCCATCGGTGAGAGTAATTTTTTGATTTTTGGGATCGATACTCTTTACCGTACAGTTTAGGTACATCTGAATCTTGTTTTTATGATACCACTCAAGGTTGTATACGAAGATACCCTCGGCCGTGACTTCTTTCGCCAACAACTCAGGTATTCTGGGCCTGGAATAAAAGGGATAATGATCCTGAGTAAAAATCTTTATTTCTGCCAGAGGATCTCTTTTGCGGATGTTCTTTGCCGCTTCTGTTCCTGCAACCCCATTACCAACGATGATATGTTCCATACTC
Source organism: Planctomycetota bacterium (assembly GCA_030837315.1). Lineage (GTDB taxonomy): Bacteria > Planctomycetota > Brocadiia > Brocadiales > Brocadiaceae > Brocadia. Next base: position 5,697 of record JAUPKS010000342.1, on the reverse strand, counting down.
AAAACGACGCCTTCCTAAAATTGAGGATAAAGATTTGACAACGATATCATTTTACAACTACCGACCGAAACTAATCCCTATCGATTCTGCCGTTTTTACCAATCCTTCTTCTGTTGGAATTTTTTTCTGACCCTTGGCGACCTCGCTCAAAGGGACAGATTCGATCCTTTGCCCCCTTAAACAAACCATCTCGCCGAGTCTTTTCCTGGCAATCAGGTCGACCACGGATACACCAAATTGAGTTGAGAGAATACGATCAAAGGCGCAGGGAGAGCCTCCCCTCTGCAAGTGTCCCAGGACGGTGACGCGCACCTCCATTCCAGGACACTTGATATTGGCCCCAACCTTGTTCCCGATTCCACCGAGACGTTCAGCACTGCCACCTGTCTCCGCGTTGTAAAGTACTGAAACATCCCCACCCATGGGCATTGCACCTTCTGACACAACCACAATACTCGATCTACTACCGCTATTCTTACGATCAGTAATCTTTTTACATACTTTTTCAATATCAAATGGAATTTCCGGGATGAGGATCACATCCGCTCCGCCACCAATCCCTGTTTCTAAGGCTATCCAGCCCACATAACGTCCCATAACCTCCACGACCATAACCCGATTATGGCTTTCCGCTGTGGTGTGCAACCGATCCAATGCATCAGTCGCTGTTTGCACTGCGGTATTAAATCCAAACGTGACATCCGTGGCCAGGATATCATTATCGATAGTCTTAGGAACACCAACAACGGGGCATCCCATTTTAAATAACTCGCAGGCAATGTTGAGAGAACCATCACCTCCGATGACAATCAGGGCATCCAAGCCCAATGATTGAATTTTTTTTATCACCTCTTGAGAAACATCTCTTACCTCAGACTTTCCGTCTTTTGTGATTTTGTATTTAAAGGGATTCGACCGGTTGGTTGTGCCCAGAATTGTTCCACCAATGGGCAGGATTCCACGAATGTTCAACGGTGTTAATGTCCGTGTTTTATCTGGTAAAACAAGGCCATCAAAGCCCTCCTCAATCCCAACTACTTCGTAGCTATATTTCACAGAAGCAGATTTCACAATGGCACGGATAACGGCATTCAGCCCAGGGCAATCGCCGCCACCTGTTAATACACCAATTTTTTTCATTTCAGGCGCTTTCTCATCCTCTCTTTTTAGGGGCTAGTTTCCGCACATACTTAGCCAGGGCGTGCATCTCTTCCGATTTTAACTTATCGGTCCATCGGGGCATCTTATTCTTGCCGTTGAGAATGGAATTTAATATCTCTTCATCTTTTTTTTTGGCCTGCCATTCAGGGTCTGCAAAATTTGGGGACTTCAACTCACGTCCCCTCTTCGTACCTTTACCATCCTCACCATGGCAGGTAGCGCAGTGGTACTCGAACAATTTTTTTGCATTAATTTCTTCATCCTGCCCAAAAGTCGTTGTGAAATTGGAGTGCAAACCAAAGAAGGCAAGGGAGCATATTGTATAACTTACGGCCTTTTTCCAATCATTCATAACCTAAAAACACCTCCGTTAACGTTAAAAAAATGTGTATCGCACATAAATCTCCCTTAAAAAAGCGGGAAACAGGGGGTTGTGTTTTTTCTCCAAATGGAAATTATTTACAACCCCCTTCGTCCCCCTTTTTTAAGGGGGGATTTTTATGTTTCATACTGCCCAGAAACCCGCTTAAATAATGTGAATTTATTTCTTTCCGAAACCCCTGATAACGGACACCAATGCCTTAATCTCGTCCTGTGTCAATTTTTCTTTAAATGGCATCATCTTTTCCGGTGTTCCATTGTTAATTTGTTTGATGATCTGTTCATCGGTTGTCTTTGACTGCCATTCTGCGTTGGCAAACTCACGCGCTCCCAAACCTGTTCCAAGGTCTGTGGGGTGGCCATTCTCGCCATGACAGGTATTACAATGGGTCATGTATATTTTTTTTGCATCAATATCAGCTGCTTTTGCATTAGATACCCCGGAAAAACAGGTTACTGTGCCGAGAACTACGGCAATTGACGTTGCTCCAAAAATTTTCGTGGTAAGCATATGCTCTTCTCCTCCAGACTTTCATGATAAATTTTTTAAAAAGCACACATAAACACAAAACACGTGATTCATTTACTTTTTTGCAAATCACACATATCATTCTTCATAGGTAAGGACACGAATAATACCCATCGTCCCACCATCGGTGTTCGTGGTGGTATCACAAACAGAAATCACCTTCTTGATCTTGTTCGCCTGTAGAAATTCATTTACTCCCTTATCCAGTTCCACAAGTTCATTATGGACGTGAAATATCTTGAGAGGCGAAGTAAAAGTTTTAACTTTCACCATAAAACGGCTCCTTTATTAAATTTGCATTCCAGAAATTTATTTGGTTACGTCCACCTCTTTTGTGCCCTCCCATATCCCATGGAGGTTGCAACGACCAAAAGCGCGAAGCGTTCTCTTTCCCGCGTGATGTAAAACAATGCTCACCGACACTTCCGGCCTGTTGAGTTCTGCAGTAAAATCCACACGCGAGATATATATGTGGCCGCTATAAAGGTCTATAAACTGTATGAAGTGTCCATTTTCCATTACATGAGGCACCTCCCCTACCTTTATTGTTACGGTAAAGGGCTGCCCAACTTTTGCATCTCCTTGTATAGAAATCACGGGTACGTGTTTCTTTGCTGTATCCGCAGGCCCTGTGGCCGCGGTATTGACCTGACAAAACAAAGTACTCTCTCCTGTCATCTTTTTCCTCCATAATTAAAAATGTTTCCTGAAATTAAATTTTACTTTCATTGAGTCGTATAGATACCGTTTTAATTGCCTTTACAGGGCAAACCGGGATGCAACGTTCACACTTATCGCACGTGTGTTGAACAATTTCTGCCTTCTCATCTTCCATGAAAATAGTTGCACGAGGACAAACATGCAGACATTCTTCACAACCGACACATTCTGCCTTATCCACAACAATTATCATTTGCAAGCCTCTCTACGGCAGGAATACCACATCCATGCTGCCTCCTGCAAAAGGTTATGATGTTATTCCGTCTTGACTTCAATCTTCCTTGGTTTTACATGTTCTGCCTTGGGCAAGACAAGAGACAAGACGCCATCCGATATCTTCGCCTCGATTTTATCCCTGTTAATTGCGTCAGAGATAACAAAATGCCTGTGATAATGCCCAATGTTGTATTCGTTATACACCACTTTCTCATCGGTATATGCCTCTTGAGAAACCTCTCCATTGATAACTAATTCATTGTCCCGAAGATCAATACTTATGTTATCAGTCCCCACTCCCGGCATATCTATCAGGATGGTAAAATTGTCCGGCGTTTCATAAATATCAGACAAAGGAAAATACCATTCGCCCTTTCCTGTCACGACACACTTGTCTGAGGCAATCTTCTTTTTTTCAACCGTTGGATGTTCTTTCGTTTCCATTATCAGGTTCTCCTTTTCACTATGCTTTTTGGATCACAACTTGTTTTGGTTTTGCCTCTGCAGCCTTAGGGAGTTTCACCAGTAAAACACCATTCTTATAAGAGGCCGATACCGTTTCAATGTCAACTTTTTCAGGTAACATAATAGAACGGGCAAATGTTCCATAGTTCCTTTCCCGGCGCAGGTAGGTTGCCTTCGCCGTTACGGCGACAGATTTTCTCTCCCCTTTTATTGTTAAAACGTCGTCCACTACCTGGATGTCCAGATCGGCGATCTTAATTCCGGGAAGTTCTGCGCGAACAAAAACATGCTCCTCATTTGCAGATACAATAATTGGAGGAAATTCCATACTTGCATACCCTTCCATTGGTGGCGTGGAACTCAAAATATCCAACAGATCACTCATTTCTTTTTGGATATGGGTAAGGCTGTCTAGCGGACCTGTTCTCTCCCATTTCATAAGACCCATTTATATTCACCTCCTCTCCGTTACATAAAAATGTGTCACCCTGTAACAAAATTGCAGAGAAACTAAGTTTCTCGTCCATTACACTCCCAAACGGGAGTTTGGAAGCGAGCAGTTAAAAGATATCTTTCAAAAAACTATATAAATATTTTTATGCCTTTCTTTATTGCCTTTGTTTTTTCCACTTATCTAAAATTCTGGACAGAATATTCTATACTTCTGGATTTATTTCTATCGTTAGTTTTTTCCAAACCTTTCGATTATCATGAGGATTGGAATCGTTTCTCTTGTGGTTAGCGCAGGTTACAAATAATAATTCATATCTTAACTTGTCCGGAGGGACATGAATTATCGCGAATAATTCCAATCTGAAAGATATAGTAGGCAATAAAGATGCCAATGCGCGAAAATTATTTGCCAGGAGAGAAATGGGGGGGGAGAGGCGATCTGCAACCATCAGCTATGCCTTAACAAATCTTTTACCTGAGAGTTGTTTTACCACCTTCCTTATTTCAAGGATGAGCAAGGTACTCGAGACAACAGAGGTAGGGAGTTTTGTGATGCGTATAATTTCATCTATGTCTTTAGGACTGCTCGACAGGAGCGAGAATATCTTTTTTTCCTGGGAGTTAAGTGACAGGCTTCGCGGGTCATTTGTTATGGGCACATCAGACATGTTCAAGGTTTCTGCAATCGGTCCCAGTTCTTGAATGATGTCGGTAATATCCTCGACGAGTTTGGCGCCTTCCTTAATCAGTTTGTGTGTGCCCCGACTGTAAATATTGTCAATATTACCCGGAATGGCAAAGACCTCTTTTCCCTGTTCGAGCGCCCACTGAGCGGTTATCAGAGAACCGCTTTTTAATGACGATTCGACTACAAGCACCCCCAGCGACAAACCGCTTATCAGTCTGTTTCTCGGTGGGAAATTACGAAAATCAGGTGGCGTGTTCATGGGAAACTCAGATACGATAGCGCCGTGCTGAACGATTTGTTCTGCCAGCTCGATATTTTCTCGGGGATACATGACTCCCAGGCCGCAGCCAAGCACCGCAATGGTGCGTCCACGGGAACCAATGGCGCCACGATGTGCAGCAGCGTCTATTCCCCGCGCCATGCCGCTGACAATACAAAGTCCCTTCTGTGCAAGGAGGCGGCCAAAACGTTCCGCCTGCGAGAGACCATAGTAGGTGCAACGCCTTGCACCAACAATAGCAAGGGCAAGGATGTCGGCTTCAAGGATATTTCCCTTAACATACAGGACGAGTGGCGGATCATAGATGGCCTTGAGATGTTTCGGATACTGTTCGCTTGTGTAAGGTATGATTTGAACGTCCTTTTCCTTTGCCAGATGAATTTCGGCTGCAATATCGATAGTTCTTGATTCCTCCACGATGGCATTCGCGAGCTTTGGACCTATACCGGGCACGGTTTCTAGTGCTGCCCGCGGCGCGTCAAGAATCGCCTCAGAAGAACCGAATCTTTCCACAAGTGCTTTATACGTCCTTATCCCAATCCCCTTCGTCATATTCAGACGCAAGAGGGCATCAAATTCTGTCAATGCGGTTTCCTTTTATTAATTCCGGCCTTACTCAATCAAGAGGCCTGTTTAATACACGATACAAAACATCTTCGGTTACCTGATCTGAAATAACAACCTCGCCGATTTTTACCGGAAGAACAAAACGGAGTTTGCCGGCAATAGCTTTTTTATCGGTGTAGAGTGTTCTTATAATATCTTTTGGTTCCAATCCTATATGAAGCGGCAACCCCAATCTTT
>JAUPKS010000341.1 GCA_030837315.1 Planctomycetota bacterium | reverse complement strand
GATCTGGCCTCTTGTCGATACGCCATCATCAACGGAGGACACAACGTTATTTGTGAAGCCATCTATTTCGGCAAACCGATACTTTGTTTCCCGATCGCAAACGCTTACGAACAATATTTCAACGCCCGCTATGTTTCGCATCTTGGTTACGGGGAATATTCATCGGTTGCCAACCCTTCAAAATACCTTTTTGAAAATTTCGAAAACCAAGTGGACCGTTTCAAGATTAACATAGGACTAAAGCCCCATATCAGCGCCAAGATTCTGATTAAACTACTTAACCAGTTTATTCTTACCGGAAAATATAGCCTTCCCGTAAATTAGAATCGTTTACAGGCAAGGCTACAGTAGAAATTTTAACGTAATGTCGTTTCGGGAAGTTCTTTGTTGGACTTAATTTTGGGGACGAATCAAGGCCCCCCTGTCCTATGGCTTTTCTTGGCGTTTTTATTCAAGCTCAAGTATTCTTTAAGATGTTTTTGTTGATGGACTTTTTCACATTTAAGGCAGGGATGTACAAGATTGGTATCGAGATCACCAGCGCATGATGGGGAAAAAAGCTTGCGTGCCAATACGTAAGATTCATTGTTTCGAACATTCCGCCAATGGTCTTTAGCTAGGTCTGCGAAATTGTCTTGCTTGAAATAAAGGTAATAGCAGGGCGTAATCCCTCCATCTGCGTTTAATACAGTTAGGTGCCACAGTTGGTGGCAATGTTTAACATCGGACAAAATGTACTTGGGGTCATCCCGCGCTTCCACCAGGGCCTCTTCCGGCCCTGATCCATCCATAATCCTGAACGCTGTTACACCCATATCTCTAGCAATCTGCCGAGCCGCTTCAAGTTCATGCTGATTATGTTTAAAAAAGATGTAATGTAATTCGACGACAGGTAACCGGGATCCGCTTCGTTTCTTAAGATCTCTCAAATACTTAAGCCCTGCCACAAGTTTATCCAGATTGCCACCGCGATGGTAAGTTTCGTAAACTTCCTGTGTGGCCCCGCTGCAACTGACCACCATGTGATCAAGGCCTGCTCTGCAAACCCTTTCAAGTACGTCGAGTTCCCGTATGTTCAGATTGGTTGAAAGGGAAGTAAATATGTTTCTTTCATGGCACATTCTTACTAAAGCATCAATTTGGGGGTGCAACAGAGGTTCGCCCCAGTTGTAGAAATTGGCGCTTATAAGATATGGGGCCAATGTGTTTATGAACGACTCTGCAAGAGAAAGATCCAGCATAGTCTTTTTTCGCCCGCTATCCCGCCCTGCCCCCGTTGGGCAATATGGACATTGAAGATTGCATATGTTGGTAGGCTCGATAATTGCGGAGTAAGGCATCGATTTAGGTCTTTCCACGTGCAGGAAGCATTCCGCCTCACATCTGAAAAAATTAAAGACCTTTTTGAAGGTCAAATGTCGGCCGCCTGCCAGAGAAAGGGGAATAAGTCTGCCCCATTTGCCAAAGGTCACGATACGAGCCTCCTTATTATTAACTCAGCCATAAAATCCCAAAACATCAAAATCTGTTAAGATTTCTCTCTAAGTTCTTTGAATGAACGAATGTTTTCTTCCTGTCTTTTGTTAAATGGGATTTGCAGATGTTCAAGGCCAGGGATAAAATATGATTCTGGATGCAGGGCCTGATCATGAGCTTCTCGAACCCCTTCCCCAAGACGGGTCGGGCAATATCTACAATACGGATAATAGGGCTTCTCAGAATCTACACTCGATCTAATCTTAGAATAACTTTCGCCGTTCCAAACCTTCTCAAAACCATCGTCAAAGACCCCCAGCCGTTGAGGCCAGGAATGGTAGCAGAATCTAATTGAACCGTCGGTGTCAATCTGACAGAATTGCCACGGGTAAAAACACTTTTTGACCCTCTTGCTCTGAACTATTGCAGGAGGAAGATATAGCTTAATTCCAAATTCCTTGGCCTTGACACGAGCATCGGAGAAAGTTTCTTCGGCAAGAATTCTATCGTTGAATAGAGATTGTTGAAACAGTGAAGCGTTTGGAGCGTTTAGATACTGTACCTCCACTTCTCCAATGCCATGCCTTGCCGCAATCTCAAATATTTCTGGGAATTCTTTTATATTTGATTTCATTACCACATAACGTATTTTGATAAGAGGATAGGCTTTTTTTCTCTTTAATTTGAGAGATGAGAGGTATTTGACGTTTTCCAGAATCGTATGATAGTTTGCGCCGCGTCTAATCTGCTCTAAGGTGTTTTCCCTCGCTCCATCAAAAGAAAGAACCAATCGATGAAGGCTCTGATCATCAACGAGCCAGTTGGAGACGTCTTGATCCAAGAGCATTCCATTTGATGTCATGCTGGTTAACGTGGCATAACTTTTAGCAAGTTTAAGGGCGTCACGGATGTGACGATATAATAGCGGCTCTCCTCCAGAGCAAATATAAACCCTAAGGGCTGATGGAAACAATTTCTCGGCAATTCTCTCATAGCGGTCAAACGGCATCCATCGTTGACCTCCCAAGGAACCATAAGATATGCAAAATGTACATCTGAGATTACACGCTTTGGTCACTGTGATGTCGATGTCTCGAGGAAAGCTGGCGGGATGAGTCTGTCTCCTGAATCCGTGCCATAAATTTCGAGCGGTGTTGTAAATAGCTTTACCGTTTACCCAAGCCATTGCGGGGCCACCTTTTCATCTAACATCATGTAATTAATTTTTAAGACTACAAGATAAAAAGGCTCCTTACAATGGATATTTTTTGAACGATCGTGGACATTCTGTTTCGCGTTAAGTCCAACAGGATATTTTTTCCGTTGGAATTTGACTTTGAGAATGGATTCCCTAGAATCTTCGTGTGATCGGACGAGCCTCTCGAAAAATAGTTTTGTGGAGCTTTATCACGGCTGTCTCAATTACAATTTGAAAGTTGCCGATTCTCTAGTTATAGTAATGTTTGGTATTTATAGAGGAGTGAAACAAAGCCAGCCTTGACAAAAATTGCCTATTTAACCTTGTGGTTTCCCAAGGCGTCCGAGACTTTCATCTTCAGAGAGGTCCTCAATCTTT
>JAUPKS010000340.1 GCA_030837315.1 Planctomycetota bacterium | reverse complement strand
TTCATTCGCTGGAATAACCATGCCGGCGCCTTGCCCGCGTGAAGCGGCAGATGTGCAATACCTGTTTTCATACTATATTTTTACCTTATAAAAATTATAAATGCAAAAGTTAAAAAACAAAATTCAAATTTACTGTTTCTTTTATATAGCGATATTCGTCATATTGTCAATATGTTGTTCTTTATGGGATTTGTTTCACTAGGTTATTGGGTACGTTGATCGCGAACGATCTCTTTATCAATGCACGATGCCGGACGAAGGGGAGCACGGACACGGAGTCGGGGTAATAGATGCCCACGGCAATTTAATCAAGGATATCTTGAGTTTGTGCCCAACGGGGCGCACCAATGATATCGTATATTTTGATCCTGCAGACCATGATCACCCTATCGGCTTTAATATTTTAGAGTCGGTTGCACCGCAACAGTGGCCTTTGGTTGCCGCTCAGGTTATTTCTGTCTTCCGAAATATTTGGCAGGATTCCTGGTTTCCTCGTTTGGAATATATTTTGTATAATTCGGTAACGTCTCTTTTGGATTCCAAAGGCAACACCCATAGGAATTTAGAGATGCTTTAGGAGTGAAAGAGGGAGACATTTTAGAGGCCGAAATGAAGGAAAACCACATGGTGCTAAAATCTAAAATCTTAATTGATAAAATTCCAGAATCAGAGTTTGAGCTTTCAAAACAGGGGAAGAAAAAAGTAAAAGAGGCTTTGAAAGATATTAAAAAGGGTTTCGTTGCATATTAAAAAAACCAAGGGAGAAGTTATAAAAGGACACAGCGATGTCTTTGAAAGAAGAATTACTAAAAGTTATCGATTCTTATTTTTGATTGAGAATAATATCTTTACCCTCTTGCGCTGTGGTAAACACGATGAATTTTTTTTAAAAAAGTGCTACCATAAAAATATCGTTACCATGCAGAAAATCATCTCCACCGCGACCTTTTATTCTGTTTGATTATTTGTAAAACAAGCTTTTAAAATATTTCCTGTGATTTGCTTGACAAATGATTAGCCTGGGAATATTATAAATTAAAAGATTACAAATTTTACAATTTATAACTTTAAAAGACCATGAGGAGAACTACGATGCCGCTCGTTAAGATCAAACAAAACTATCAAATTACCATACCTCAAGAGCTTCGCAAGAAGTTTAACGTTTCAATCGGTGATTACCTGGAAATAGAAAGCCAAAAAGAGGGTTTGGTGATAAAACCTGTGAAGGTGATTCACCCTGACCAGTCATATTTTTATACCCCGGAATGGCAGAAGAAAGAGGCAGAAGCGGACGCGGCCATTGCTAAGGGCGAGGTATTGGGGCCTTTTGATAATGCGAAAGATGCAATCAAGGCTCTTAAAAAGGCCAAAATATGAAACTCTTCTTTTCGAAACCGTTTGTCAGGGATTACAGAAAACTGCCCAAACAAATTCAAACGGCGGTAGATAAACAAATAGAATTTTTCTTGTCTAGCCCCAGCCACCCTTCTTTAAATATAAAAAAGATGAACGATCCACGAGATATTTGGGAAGGACGCATAACCAAATCTTACCGATTTACGTATCGCATCGAAGGGGACACCTGTATTTTACGCAGGGTGGGTACTCACGATGTTTTAAAAAATCCTTAATAAAAACCTTTATTTATTACCGTCTCATATCCACCTTGACAAGGTAGAACAACAACTTACTCCAGAATTGTTCAGAGAAAGCTTTCTTCATAAGGCAATACAGGATCTTGTGGTATATACTTCATCGAGTAAGAATAAATTTCCTTGAATGCCCTAAAATTACTGGTAAAATTCAGCAAAATACAAAATGATTAAAAGTTGATATGCATCAGGAAATGCTTTATTACGCGAATAAACATCTGAAGAGAAGGAAAAAATACCATGAAATTATTTCATCAAAACGCCATGTTTTTGTATTTAACGTGTATTGGCATGATCTTGCTCAATTCTTGTGCACAAACGACTCCCTATGAGGAAGAGAAACGAATTATCGTAAGTCCTCACAAACTGAGTGCCCATTCAGGCTCTGAGGATCCGGTATTTGTTAAAGTATTGGATAAGCAGGGCGGCCCACTCTTTGGCATGAAGGTCACGGCTACCAGTACCTCCCCAACCGTTGCGACTGTTACACCTGAGAAAATTACCGATCCCGCTGGTAAGGCAGTATTTATCGTACATGGTATTTCCCCGGGTACCACCAAAATTATCTTTTCTGCCGTAGAACAAAAGGCCGCAATGGAAGTCGTTTTTATTGGGCACTGATTTTAAAGACCCCTGGCGTTAACTCCCCATCGGTATGCCTTGCCAGGATAATTCACGTTGTTCAACTATTACAATCAGACAAACAAGGTTTGTCCGTGCCACCCTGAAAACCGCTTACATAAAATAAAATTCCTATACGATCAAGTTGTTATTGCTTTTCCTTTTCTCTCAGCAAGGCGTCCATCTCGGCCTTTACACGGGGCTCATCAGTCTCCTTTGCCTTGTTATAGCATAGGATGCAGATGTCTCCCTTTGTGGTAGTCATCTTTTTCCATTCGTCTTTTTCTCCGAGATAAAGACCACACTTCCAGCAATTCGCCATCGTAAATTTCCCTTATTATTTTAGCCACGAATGAACGCGAATCTGCACGAATAATAAATTCGTAGCTACATTAATGCTGTAAATTAACAAATGATTCTACAAATCGTTCCACAAGGTAGGCAAGGTATTCTATGTCGATGTAAGCCTCTGCACTGCTGTCCAGAAAGAGCTTGCAACTCGCCGGAAACTCTTCGTCGGCCTCCCAAAAGCATACATATAAGGGTATCCGTGGCAAGAGGTCAATACGGCAGACATAATCGGCCTTCATTTTGCCCTGACTTTCCACGCCACCCAGTTCTTTACATCGTGCCTTCAGAACATTCATGTTCTTGTTGAAGATTGTCGCGACCTTCTCTTCTGCGCTGCGCTGAAATGCCTTTACATGTGAGGC
>JAUPKS010000339.1 GCA_030837315.1 Planctomycetota bacterium | reverse complement strand
TCCGGGATGAAAAAGGTTTTCCGTTTTGGAGTGGCTGGAGAAAACGCTAATTTTATGTTAATTTCAAAATTACCTAAGCCCGCGAAACACACGAAAAACACGAAAGAGTATAATTTCTAAACCTGGCAGAAACAGTTTTTTCGATCTTTTGTGAATTTCGTGGATCATAGATAAAGTAGCCGAAGGCCTAATTTATGTTAAGGAATTTCAAACTTGTATGATTATCCTCTAAAAAGAGGGGATACATGGGTGCGTAAGTTTGCCGTAACACACCCCTACCCCTCTCAAGAGGGGAATTTGAGAAGTCCCCTCTTGGGAGGGGATTGAGGGGTGGGTAATAAATAAAAGTCGTTGGGTTTTTGTCTTTTAAAACCCAACCTAATTAAAGGAGGTAATAAAAAGTATGAGAAAATGTAGCAAAAGATTTTTGAGGTTGTTTTTTACCATGGTTGTGGCTCACATGCCATTTTATGCTGTTTCGCACATGACCGTGTCCCATGCAGCTGAGCCACCGCAGGCCGGGTCATCAAAGGAAAGCGCATATCAGGAGCTCGAAAGGGGCGGAAGGCTGTACGTCTTTGCTTCATCTGAGCGGAAGGCAGAGTTTGAAAAATCAGGAGATATTGGTAAAGGTATCATAAAGATTGGATACGGACCTGATGGCAAAACGGTTGTCTTTGATTCCGAAGATGTTATCATTGAGTACGAATCGCGTCAAATCAGGGAATTGCTGAAAAAAGTCAATATCGCCGGTTATAAAGAATTAAAAAAAGACGGCAGGCTGTATGTCTTTACTTCACCCGCGCGGTTAACAGATTTTGAAAAATCGGGAGAACTTGGCAAGGCAGTTATCAAAATAGGTTACGGACCACATGGTGAAACGGTCGTCTTTGATTCTGACGAGGCTGTGAAAGAATATAACAACCGCCATTCGAAACCCATAGTGACTCATCTGGGAAGTCAGGACAAAGCAGAGAAATAACCTGTCGCAACCAAAGACAACACCCCTCTTTCCCCTCCTTCGCAAGGAGGGGATTAAAGGGGAGGTAAAGCATTAAACTATTCCGAAAAATGAATCGACTTCTGCAATAAATTTGATTAAGATATTGTTCACGAACATACTTAAGGAGGAAAATGTATGATGAAAAAATCATGGCTTTTGATGTCAATTTTTAATCTTGGTCTAGCCAGTGCAGCTATAGCTGGTGAACCTGTTCATGTTGACCCGAATATTAAGTCATATACCAAAGTTGGGGGAGTTTCAGGGAATCTCAATAGCATCGGTTCTGATACCATGAACAACCTCATGACTTACTGGGCAGAGGGGTTTAACAAGGCGTATCCGAATGTGAAGATTCAGATAGAAGGAAAGGGTTCAACTACTGCACCACCTGCATTAATTTCAGGGACGGCACAGATGGGACCCATGAGCAGGACTATGAAGCCGACAGAAATTGATGCCTTTGAAAAGAAATATGGCTATAAACCCACAGCAATAAGGACATCCCTGGATGCACTTGCCGTATATGTAAACAAGGATAATCCTCTCAAGGGCTTAAGTATGCCCCAGGTCGATGCCATGTTTTCAAAAACCAGAAAGGGCGGATACAAGACTGATATTACGACATGGGGACAACTTGGCCTGACCGGAGATTGGGCATCCAGGCCAATAAGCCTTTATGGCCGTAATTCTGCATCAGGTACCTATGGTTATTTTAAGGAACATGCCCTGTATAAAGGCGATTTCAAGAATTCCGTAAAGGAGCAACCAGGCTCCGCTTCTGTTGTGCAGGGCGCAACCGAAGACCGGTATGCCGCGGGTTACAGCGGCATTGGTTATCAGACATCTGGTGTTCGCGCCATACCCCTTTCATTTAAGGAAGGAGAATCGTATAAAGATGCCGAAATGAAAAATGTCATGAACGGTTCTTACCCACTGGCAAGGTTTCTCTATGTATATATTAACAAAAAGCCTGGTCAGCCACTTGATCCTTTGGTTAAGGAATTTGTGAAGTTTATCCTGAGCAAAGAGGGTCAGGAGCTGGTTGTAAAAGACGGTTATTTGCCTTCACCAACGGCAGTTGTTGAAGAAGAATTGAAAAAAATTGAATAATTCATGAAAAGTTTAAAGCGAAGAAAGTTTACCGATAAAGCCGCCCACTGGGTAATTAAACTCGGTGGTGCGGCTACTGTTTTGGTTATCCTTGCCTTATTTTTCTTTATTTTCTTAGAAGTTTATCCACTTTTACAGGGTGCCAGGGTAACAAAAGAAAATACCTATACCTTACATGGTAAGGCAGTTTCCATAGGAGTGGACGATCATCAGGAAATCACGTATGCCATCTATAGCGATGGCAAAATAGAGTTTATCTCTCTTTTAGACGGAGAGATCTTTAAAAAATACCAAATGGCAGGTCTTAACGGTTCTTCCATAACATCTGTTAGTAAAGAGCACAATCGACTTATTTTGGGAACGAATGACGGGAGGGTTTTAACGGTATCTATCAATTTTTCTGAATCGTTCGACCAGGAGAAAAGGATTATTCTCCCGGATATATCAGAAATGGAAGCGGTACAGGTAAATAATGAGGGGAAAGGGATTCATTGTGTTATATCCAGGAGTGATGAAAATGCATCAGTTACTGCAGTTCATACAGAAGATGGAAAACTGGTGCTTATATCGTCAGTGGTTGAAAGGGCACTCTTTGGCGAGGGAGAAAGAAAGGAGATCAAAAGGGATATTACCGATCTCGTAGTACCGCATAGCTTAAACCAAATTACCCCCTCTACTTCTCCCCCTTCTCAAGAGGAGGCAGGAAAACCTGCGCCTGGCACAATGCTTGTATCACATAACCCGACACATCTGACTGAACAGGAAAACAAAATTGAAATAACCTCCCTGGCACTTGACCTTTTTATGGAAAACCTTTACGTAGGAACATCTTTGGGTGAGTTGTTCCACATAAACGTGAGGGACAGAAGTAATCCCTATCTTGTAGAAAAGGCAAGAGTGTCTGATAAAGCAATTACCGCATTGGGTTTTTTATTGGGAGACGTTTCGCTTGTCATCGGTGATGCCGGCGGCGGTGTGAATGTATGGATGCAGGTAAGAGACGAGATGCGATCTTCGGGATGGGCTTTAAATAAGGTGCATACCCTTACATCTCACCATGCCAAAGTTATCGCTGTTACTTCATCAATGAGGGATAAGGGTTTTGTGACACTAGCAACTGATGGAACAATCCACCTCAACCATGCAACTTCCGAACAGACACTTTTAAACTTTAAGACACAATCTATCCCTACAGCCCTTGTCTTTTCACCAAAGGCTAACGGTATTCTGGCGGCCGATTCAAATAACCATCTTTTCCAGTGGATTATTTCAAACCCACACCCGGAAATCACCTTTAAAACCTTATTTGGGCGGGTATGGTACGAGGGATATGAAAAACCAGAGTTTGTCTGGCAGTCCACGGGAGGCACAGATGATTTCGAACCGAAGTTGAGCCTTGTGCCATTAATCTTTGGCACTATTAAAGGTACGATCTATGCCTTGATCATTGCAGTGCCTATTAGCATCCTCGCCGCACTCTATACATCGCAATTTCTTCATAATTCCTTCAAAATAATAAAACCGGTTATCGAGATCATGGCGGCGCTTCCCAGCGTCATCCTCGGTTTTCTTGCCGGCCTGTGGCTTGCGCCGTTACTGGAAAGGATATTTCCTGCAATCATTATCATGCCGTTTTTTATTCTTCTCTCTATTGTAATAGCTCTTTTAATCTGGAAGATTCTGCCCGTCTTTGGAAAAGGCTGGCACAGACACGGGATAGAGGCATTGTTTTTGATACCTTTCATTATTGGGGCCGTATACGTGTCTATCCGGCTTGGGAGTGTCTATGAGTCCTTCCTTCTTGGCGGGGATTATAGAGCATGGTTTGCAAATGTCCTTGGATTAGAATACGATCAAAGGAATGCAATTGTCGTGGGCATTGCCATGGGGTTTGCCGTGATACCCCTTATCTTTACCATATCAGAAGATGCCCTGAGCAATGTTCCAAACAGTCTCCGGTCAGCCTCGCTGGCACTTGGCGCAACCCCGTGGCAGACGGCTGTCAGGATTATTCTCCCGACCGCAAGTCCCGGAATTTTTTCAGCCATTATGATTGGTTTTGGAAGAGCGGTGGGAGAGACGATGATCGTTCTTATGGCCACCGGAAATACACCCATCATGGACTGGAATTTGTTTAACGGCTTTCGGGCGCTTTCGGCGAACATAGCAGTAGAGATACCCGAAGCACCCTTTGGAGGAACGCTTTACCGTGTGCTTTTTCTGGCAGCCTTGCTTCTTTTTATAACAACCTTTATAATCAACACCCTCGCAGAACTAGTAAGGAACAGGATGAAGTTAAGGTATAGTAAGCTATGAAAAAATTTATTCGAACCGGGAATCCTTATATATGGTTGACGGCTGGAACGCTGACGATCTGCCTCTTGATGATATGTGGGTTAATTGTGCTCATTATGGCAAATGGGTTCAGCATATTCTGGCCTCGCAGGATAGTTCAGTTTACCCTCCAGGATGGTACGGTAGCTTTGGGAGAGATTGCAAAACGGGAGTCTCTCCCCCATCAAAAAAATGCTTATCGCACAAAATTGAAAGTTGGCAACAGGGATGTCTATGGGATGGACTTCAGGTGGGTGGACAATACAGATATTGTGTCTCAGGATTATCCGGTAACTGTTTTAGTCTTTGAAAGGCGTGAGTGGGGCAATATGTATGGCTTTTTAAAGGGTTTAAGACAGGACGAAGGAGTTAAACCCCTGAGCCTGAAAGGCCTTGTACCTTTGCTCAAAGAGAGCCAGCATCTTTACAAAAAGATACGGTATATAGAGAAAAAAGAAATTGGGGATATAAGCTACCGGATGGAAAAATCCCGTCTCGCGTTGAAACGCCTGATGCTGTTAGACCCATCCGGGAAAGTTCAAAAAAAAGTCTCGGCTGTAAGGACCAGGATGGACAATCTGGAAAAAACCTATCGGGAAAAAGAAGATACGCTTACCGCCCTTTATACGAAGGCGAGGGAAAATGAGGTTGTTGTGCTTCTTGCGGATGGTAAGGAAAAGATTTTGCCCGTTTTTCAGATCATCCGTGCCTATGTCCCGAATGAGATGGGGGGTTTTGCCAAAATGGGTTTTTACCTGGCAAAATTCTGGGAGTTTCTATGGGGTGAACCGCGGGAGGCGAATACAGAAGGAGGTGTGTTTCCTGCTATTTTTGGGACGGTCATGATGGTACTGATCATGAGTATTGCAGTCGTCCCGTTCGGAGTATTGACGGCGGTATATCTTAAGGAATATGCCGGCGATAATTTTATTGCCAGGCTTGTCAGGATATCCGTGAGTAACCTGGCTGGCGTACCATCTATCGTCTTTGGTGTTTTTGGCCTGGGATTTTTCATCTATTTTATCGGGGGAGGTATAGACAAATTATTTTTCCCTGAAGCCATGCCAACACCTACCTATGGAACCGGTGGCATTTTGTGGGCGTCGCTTACCCTGGCGCTCATGACGGTGCCGGTGGTTGTGGTAGCAACGGAAGAGGGGCTATCGTCTGTGCCCATGGCCATACGGGAAGGTTCTTATGCACTCGGCGCTACAAAGATTGAAACTCTATGGAAAGTAGTGCTTCCCCAGGCAACCCCCGGTATACTTACCGGCACAATTCTGGCTATGGCAAGGGCTGCCGGAGAGGTTGCACCCCTGATGATTACCGGTGTCGTGAAGCTGGCACCCTCCCTGCCAATTGACAGGTACTTTCCCTATATCCATTTGGAGAGAAAATTTATGCACCTGGGGTTTCATATTTACGATGTTGGATTCCAATCACCCAATGTGGAAGCTGCCATTCCCATGGTCTATACCACAACCCTCGTTTTGCTCTTTACGGTGCTGGTGTTGAACCTTACGGCTATTATCGTGAGAAATAAACTGAAAAAATGGTACAGCACAGGGGCAATGTAGAAAAATTCTGTGAATGATATGGTGAACTATGATGGAATATGAGAAAATAAAAGTCCCTGAGCCGATAGTTACTATTAACGACCTGAATCTTTATTATGGCAAGACAAAGGCGTTAAAAGAGATAAACCTGGATATTCCGAAAAAAAAGATAACCTCTTTTATCGGTCCGTCCGGATGCGGGAAATCCACATTAATCCGGTGTTTGAACCGTTTGAACGATCTCGTAGAAAGCGTGACAATCGAAGGGAGCATCAGGATAGACGGTCAGGACGTCTATTCCCCTGCGGTTGATGTTACAGAGCTCAGAAAAAAAGTTGGCATGGTCTTTCAGAAACCGAATCCCTTTCCCAAAACCATTTACGAGAATGTGGTATACGGCCCCCGTGTCCTGGGTATCAATAAAAAAAGTACCCTGGACGAGCTTTGCGAAAATGCCTTGAAAAAGGCTGCACTTTGGGATGAAGTAAAGGATAGGCTCCGTGTAAATGCCCTCGATCTTTCCGGTGGCCAGCAGCAGCGGATTTGTATTGCCAGGGCAATAGCCACAGAGCCTGAGATTATACTCCTTGACGAACCGTGTTCCGCCCTCGATCCCATCGCCACAGCCAAGATAGAAGATATGCTGGTCGAGCTGAAACAGGATTATACCGTCATCATCGTTACGCATAACATGCAGCAGGCGGCCAGGATATCAGATTATACAGGCTTCTTCATGCTTGGTGAACTCATTGAGTTTAACGTTACCACCGACATATTCACAAACCCGCGGGAAAAACAGACGGAAGACTACATTACGGGAAGGTTTGGTTAGAATAATTGTAACAATTTAGTTTTTTGAAAATATCTTTCAACTGCTCGCTCCCAAACTCCTGTTTGGGAGTGTAATGGACGAGAAACTCAGTTTCTCTGCAATTGTGTTCCCAAACGGATGCTTCAACAAGTTCAGCACATGGTTTGGGAACAAGCAGTGGTGGTTTATTTAAAGGCAATTTTTCAAACGGCTAAAATGTTACCTTAAATCTTAAATCTCTTTTTTACAGGGGGAGATCATGACACGCGAGGCCTATCACAAGGCATTAAAAAAGCTGGAGGATGAAGTATTGCTCATGGGGAAGATGGTGGCACATGCCATCAGGAACTCTGTAGAGGCACTGCAAAAAAGGGATATCAATGCGTCCAAAGAGATCATAAAAAACGACCTTTTGATCAACAAAAAACGGTTTGATATTGAAGAACAGTGTATTGCCCTCATTGCCACACAACAGCCCATGGCCGTTGATCTACGGACGTTGACGTCTATTTTAAACATAGTGACGGATCTCGAACGCATGGGTGACCACGCCGAGGGAATTGCAAAGATAAATATTTTAATGGGTGACGCGCCATTAATAAAACCCCTGATCGATATCCCCAGGATGGCAGACATAGGGCTATCTATGCTCAATACGTGTCTTAAGGCATTTGTCGATAGGGATACGGAAATGGCAAGACGTCTCTGTAATGAGGATGATCAGGTAGATGCCCTTCATGACCAGATTTACCGGGAGCTCCTGGTCCTGATGATGGAGAACCCAAGGACAATCCATATGGCTACCTATCTCACCTGGATATCCCATAATCTGGAACGCATTGCGGACAGGGTTACCAACATTGCTGAAAGGGTTGTCTTTATGGTCACAGGGAAGATGGAAGAGATAAATGTGTCGAAGTATTAGTCTGGCTGTGATTACTTCTGAAAATCAGCTCAATTTTTAACGCCGCAAGCCTCTTTCATGCTGGTTCAGGCTTACCGTGTGAAATAGTAAAAATTCTTAAGTCCTTGAATTTGGACTGGTTTCCTGTCTCAATCATTATGCTGCCGCTAAGTATTTTCATATTTGGATACGCGGTGAAAAGGGCGAAGATAGACGGAACTTTAACACAGTATTGATTTCCTGGTACGGCAGAGCCTCAACCAAATAAGAACTTTATCTGCGGTTTATCTCGTCATATTTAAGTTACATATGACCTTCCAAAGATCGCTATCGTTGGCTACGGGATTAATATCCTCTTTTTAGGGATTGACAGGAAAAAACAAAAATGGTATATTTTCAAAATTGTAGTACAGATTGATAGAAACGTTCCGATAAAGGCAAACCCTGAGTGATCAGGGGGCGCAAAGTAAAGGGTCTTTAAGCGTACAGGGAAGTATGCGGGGATAAGAAGCGAAAGTCCTTCAGTTATACAAAGGAATAGGGTTAAAAGAGATAGCCTTACTGCCGAAGATGTTTTGAACAAACATTTTTGCAGTAAGGCTTTTTTATTTTAAGGAATAGAACTCTGTAACTCACGAACTCATGAATTTACATAATTGTCACAAAGGTATTTCCAACTATTGATATTTTCAAAAGACCAAACGATTACAAATTTTTGCTTTCTGAAAGGAGGAGAGGAAAAGAGGAAGCGTGGGTTTTTATCACACTGAAGTTAGTTAGAAATATAAAAAGTGGGGTAAGGGGGTTGTAACCTTGTCCTCGTGAAAACGGAGAATGGGGAATTGCCCGGAAAAAACACAACCACCCGAATCCCTCTTTGTTATGGGGGACTTAAGCGGAATAGTTTTAAAAAGGAGGAGGAACTTTTATGCATCACAAAAAATGGGTATCAATGTCGTTAAGCAGTTTAGCCGTTGTTTTTGTGTCTTTTTTCCTGACCATGTTTACCATGGGCACAACGTATGCGCTTAATCACAGCAGCAATATTACAAGCAGCGAGACGTGGGCTGCCGCTGATAACCCTCATATCGTAACGACGTCAATACATGTATATAACAGCGCTACATTGACGATAGAGCCAGGGTGTCTGGTGAAGTTTGATGGCGGAACGGCTCTTTTCATCGGGTATTACAGCGCTGCTACTTTGAATGCCGCGGGGACAAGCGGCAATCCCATCACCTTTACCTCAAATGCAGTTACCCCCGCGCCCGCCGACTGGAGTGGGGTCGTTTTTTTCAACAGCACCGTTGATGGCGCAACGATTATGGACTATTTCACGGTGGAATAAGGCGGGCTTGGAGGTTTCAATTCCAACATTAATTTTAAAGACGCCTCG
>JAUPKS010000338.1 GCA_030837315.1 Planctomycetota bacterium | reverse complement strand
TATCTTTATCTTAAATCACGTAGCTTTCTCCACAGGTAATCTCAAATACCTTTCATTACGACTTTTGGTTGATGTTGGTGTAACTTGCCGTTTCAATCTACCTCAGCATACTTTTGTGGTGATTGCTCGAACTTCTTCTTGCATGCGACCGAACAAAAACGATACGTCTTGTCCTGATAAGTGGCAGTTGCTTGAACGTCTTTCTCTTCTAAGCGCATGCCGCAAACCGGGTCTTTATATTTCATTGAGGTTTGCCCAATCATTGCTCTTTCCTCCTCAACAGATGATATTTGTCGAGATAATCCGTGACGGTGATGATCACTTCTGCATGGCTCCAGCTCAACGGACATACCGAGATAGGGCGCTCACCGAAGGGATGTAATTGTTCGGGCAATATGTCTGAAGGTCGTGCATGCCGAACTACCCACATGAGGATACCAATCACACTCTGTAATTGCTCTAAGGTAAGTGCCGTTGCTATCTTATACTGAGCCAACCAGAGCGTACAGATTATCCAGGGATTTCCAGGTACCCGCTCGAAATCTTCCGTTACGTGGAGAAACCGGTCCCGTTCATAACGTGCAATACCACCGATAGCAGTTCTCACTGTCAGGTGTTCTTCAACCTGCTTCATTGTGGAAATGACCATCGGATCGTCAACCGGCAAAAGTCCAAAAGCAGCCACGCCAAACAGACTGGCATCAACGGTAACGTCTAGTTCTCCGGTGTCAGGATCAAACCGCCTCGCAAACCGTTGGGTCTGGGGACTATAAAGGACCCGCCTGGTAGCTTCCCGGATTTCTGCTGCCGCATTCCGATATTTCTCAGCCAGATGCCATTCTCCAAAACTTTCAGCAAAGTTCGCGGCAGCCACAAGCCCAGCGTAAACCGTTGCGATCGTGAAGGTATGCACTCCATGTCGCTCTTCCCACAAATCATAAGAGGGGCGGGGCAGCCCTGTACTCTCCATGCGATAATCCTCCAGAAAGTCTGCGGCGCAGATGATAAGTGGGCGATAAAGCGGCCTCACAAACTCAATGTCTTTGTAACGGGCAAAGTGCTGCCATAAGGCCCATAGCACGAGCGCCGTTGAATCCTCTTGGATGGGTATCTCCATCTGCTCGCGGGCGTACCACGGATGCCAGGAACTGCCAAGACTTCCATCCGGGTTGTATTTATGCAAGAGATAACCTTCGTCGGTTATAACATCGGCACAAAAATGGAAGAAATTGCGCGGCATGTCTATGTATCCCGCCCGAATGAGGGCATACACCCCGCGTGCTGCGTCCCGAGGCCAGATGTAGCTGTAGGTATCGCGTCCAAATTGCAAGAGGTCTGAGTCGTTGGCGGCGATAATCCCGCCGTGGTTATCAGTCAGCGTGCGGAGAATCAAAAGGCTGCGCTTATAGAGTTCGATCACTTCGGGCGGCAGGTTGGCAAAATTAGGTAAGCTTTTGGTTACCCACAACCGCCAATAATTATTTGTGCGGTCGATCAGCTCGGCTGGCGTTTTTTCCAGAGCGATGGCATTGAGAATTTTTACCTCCCGGTATTTCGTTCCGGCCGCGATCCAGTAATAGGAGGTGGTCTTGTCATTGGCAGGCAACACCATCCTGAGAGCGATGGTAGAATCTACCGAACCCTGAGCAATCGGGTTCATACCGAGATGTCCATCTTCCGCGTCGCGCCATGTACCCTCTGCTCCTTTGTATTCCTTGGTCCCAATGGCCCACTCTTCAACTCCCGCATTGGCATCGGTCCGGACATTAATCAAGAAATAGCGGTAGCCTTTGTAATGAAGAACTGCTTGTAGTCGGGGCTCATAAAGCGCCGTATCGGCAATGTTGTTCTCGTAGAGGTAAAAATCTTGATGGAAAAATAGGCAAATCTCCCGTGGACAATTAATCAGATTATGAACGGTCGTCTCCCGTAGGTAGATATTTTCCTGAAAATCTACGGCATCGCGGCAGTTAAGTATGAGACCAAGCCGCCGGTTAATAAGCTTTACGCTAGTTATCAGCGTATTGGGCTCATATACAAGATCTCGTTCCCACTCCGGCTCATTTACCCAGCTTAACTGCCCCTCAGCGAAGACACCGAAGCGAAACGCATGCCCGGCTGTATGGTTTTCCTGACCAACATACGGAAAGTAGATGTCACGCAGCTGATAGACGGCATCAAACATCACGTGTAGCGATCCATTGCCAATAGTTAATTCTCGTGGCATAGTTCAACCTCTCATATACCAAAGTCATTTAACAACTTGCGTTCCGGTAAAATCAACAAAGAGTTTGTCAATCCTCTCAGGAACCCATGCTGATATGAAGGCCTTAAGTCTTTCGTCATAGTCAATTAATCCTACTGTATAAATATCCTTGGTTAATGACCGATAATCAACAACATCTGTTTTGACACCCGCCAATTTCCGGGCTCGCTCACTCAGTTCTATGGTAGCCAATGTACCTTCTTCCTTCATACCTGCATTCTTTTCGTAGACAAAAACAATGTCCATCGCACAAATGGGACATTTACCCGGTTTGTCCATTTTGACGGATGGATGCATGCCACAAATCCAATAGAGTGTCTTCTTTACTATAGTTTCCGCAGCGTTTGCAGAAGAAACAAGGTTTAATACACTTTGTAGTGGCAAGGCGCGCCTTGCCACTACACCAATATGTGCATAAATACTAAAAAGGATACCAAGGATAACAAGTGCAGGTTTAAGTAAATTAAGCGAATTTCTTTTTTGCGCAATAGAAACAGTTGCGCTACCAATTTGATATTTCTAAATGTCAAACCAGATACGGATAACCATATTTGTCCGCACCATTCTCTTCTACTAAAAGTTCCGTACGTGTGAAGAAGTTGTTTAAAGGACATAGAGCACCCCATTCATAATTAGTTGTGAAAGAAAGGAGAACGGGTGAGGATGGAGAAGTGGAGAAAAGATCAAATTCTTTCTTTTTTCCAACTTCTCCATTTCCCCTTAATGTATTTTCGTATTCATTCATGTAAATTTGCGGCTGATAGCAGAACGGTTACTGTCGTTTTATTGCGTCAGTTGTCTACCCACTGCCCTTTCAAGATTTGCCAGGTTTTGTTCAAAGTCTGCCAGTGCCCTGGTGCAAAGCAGTTTTGAATTTAAAAGAATCCTCTGACTATCGATCAGGGTAAGGAAATCCACCCGGTCTGCTTCGTATCCAATACGTGCAGCCTTTAATGATTGCTCGGCCTGGGGGATAACACCAGTTTTGTAAAGATTTACCGTACTTTCAGAGGATTGCATCTTGACTAAAAAATCTTTTATCTCAAAAAATGTTTTGTTATTGATAAAGCGATAGTCTGACTCAGCAGCAAATAGGTCTTCTTTGGCTTCTTTAACCTTTGACCGATTTTTCGGCCACAGCCAGGGTACGTTGATAGTAATGGCCGATGCCCAGGTATCAGATCGTTTGTCTTCTTGCATATATTCCACCATTGGTTCAAAGTCTGCATAGTAATAATCCTTTTTTGTAAGTTTTAAATTTGCCTCATTCCGTTTAATGGCGTGGTCAAACCTTTTAAGCTCAGGTCGATTTTTAACAGCAAGGTTTTCCAATTCCTTTATTGTCAAATGTAGGACGTGTTTTTCAAAGGGGCGAGGTTTTCCCAATGGGGTCTGTGTGGGTCTGTCTAATAAGCTATTTAATCGGGCAATAACGGATTCCCTTTCCTTGTTTAAAACAATAAAATTGTTAGCTAATGTAGATAATTCAACCTGTGCTGCAAGTGCGTCCCTTTGGGTAGCTTTACCTACCGAATATTTTGTTTCCGCGATCTTGGCAAACTTGCGGAGGATGCCCCTATTCTCCTCCGTGATGTCAATGGCACAGTTAATGTAGTAAAGTTCATAAAAAGCAGATTTTACAAGGGCGATAATCTCCTGTATTTTAGTCTGAGAATCCTTTTCTACTATGTTTGCCTCTTCAATGGCCACTTCGCTTCTAAGGCGCAGTTTTCCCGGAAAGGGTATCTTTTGTGAAACACTATATCGCTGCTGAAGCATCTCTGTTTGACCATTGATATTGATCGGGTTATTGGACATATCAAAAGAACCGGCACGAATGGAAGGATCATCCAATGACTTTGCTTGTGAAATCTTTGTTTTCGCAGCATTTAAGCGTTTTTGCGATGCAATGATCTCTGGATTGTTTTCCATAGCCTCCTGGATTAGCCATTTTACGTCCAATGGTGCATCCGCCTCATTCATTTCAGCAATAATGTTTTTGTTGTTTGTTTGTATCTGGGATATGTTGTTACTTTTTTCTTCGGCAATGACAATGGTACTAGAAGAAATAATGAGGAGGGAAGAGAAGAGTAATTGCTTTAATGGTGTTCTATTCATAATGAACTCCGTTAGTCATATAGAATACGTAAGTATTCAGAATTAATATGCGGTTTCCGTCTTTGATCTGACATCTGATTCTTTCGTTAAGAAGGGGGTGTAAGAAAGCAATTTTGTTATGGTTTGCTATGCTATATAACTACCCGCATTTAATCATGTGGCATACCTTTGTTTTACATCCAATTTTCTCTAAAGGTGTAAAATACTTCCAATACAAGGAAAAACTGATTGTTACAGCAATCAAGAACGACAAAAGGCACAAAAGGTACGACGATGTCTTGCCAAAGCAGGGGGGTACTACCTGTGGTTCCAATAAACGCATTATTCTATCCACTACAATCCTTTGCCCTCTGGAGAATGCTACCGTGGAGGATAGTGCTGCCGGTGAATAGGACATGGATAGCTTCAGGAGCGCACTTGCAAGTTCTAATGGCTCTTCTGAGATATTAACCGCGGCATCATCTGCCGCCTTTTCACAAGCAGAAGAATACAAGTTCAACAAATAACGATTGATAGGGAGAAAAAAATTGAGTATGCAAAGTATTCGTATGATAAATAGCATTAAAGGTGCTTTATTTATTATATGATGTGTCTCATGAAGAATTACGGTTCGAAGTTCCGTCGCGGTTAAATACGAGCAAATGCCCGTGGATAAGTATATTTTTGGTTTCCAAAGACCTGATGTGAAGGCACACCTTAGCACGTCATTGTCAAAGAGTACAAGTTGGTTATAAAGATGTACGGAGGGTAGAATTATTTTTAGTTCGGAACGATTTTCAATGGATAGGGGGGTGAGGGAGCGAACGAAACGGTAATTCCATGATAGCATGAGGAATACCTTGTGAATAGCCATACATATTCCTGTGAAAAGTATTGCAATGCATATCCAGGGAAGTGTCGTGGCAAATGTACGCAAAGTAAAAAAACATTTTGAACAGACACTTCCGCAACAGGTAACGGCTTCATATGCGCATTTAGTATCAGATATATACCCTGTGATACCGATCATGACGCCTGTAACGATTACCGAAAAGATCCCAAGGTTAATAAACACGATCAGCGAAAAATATAATTGTACCTTTCCTTGTTGGCCGTCGATTAGGTATTTCATGTTTTCTTTGCATTCTCAACGTAGTTTTTTGAGAACGATTGCCTTTTAGATTCAATCAGTTTTGAAAAATATTCTATTTTGTCAGGGTCCATTTGTGACATATAATCCACAAAGTGCACCATTGCCGATTTGAGAGAAAATTCAGAAACTCCTTCCACAACTTTTTTTGATACGAACTCAAAAAATTGTTCTCTCGTATAGATTGGTTTATAAAAATAAGCCTTTCCTAATTTTCTTTTCTCAAGGAGTCCTTTCTTTGTCATTCGATTGGTAACGGTAATTACTGCAGAATATGAAATGTTCCTATCGGCAGGAAATTTATCCAAAATGTCCTTTACCGAGGACTCTCCCCGCTTCCACAATACCTCCATAATATCCTTTTCCAATGTCCCTAAGACATGGTTCAACCCCTCTTTAAAAGGATTAAAATTGAATTTTAATGCTTTACTCATGTGTATCTTCTTTTCCAAGAAAATTGCGTACTCTGTTTTACCCGATATTTTTAGCAGTAATTAAAGCAGAACCAAATAAGGTTATATCACTTTTATTATATTCTACACATTGTAGAATATGCAAGTGTAATTTATGGTCTATACTTATTGATTAATGAAATATTTACGCATTAATATTTAAGGCTTTAAATTAAAAAATATCTTGCAATCTTCTTTGCTTTTGCTAAACTGACAACGTAATGGAAAAAAGCAATTTCCTGTCATTTTCTTGAACTCACAAAGTAATTGATAAAATCTCCTCCTGCTGTAAAATAGTAATTGTAAACCAAACATGTATGTGTTGCGCCTACAAGCATAGCGTAAAGTCCCGGCAAAAAATACCTTTAATATTCTTTTTTATGGACGAGATAATTTCTATTTTTAATGTAAAGAGCAACCAGGTTTATTACAAGAAAATAGAGAGGCATGCGCAGAATATTCCAGTAATCTATCCAGTAATTTGGCCTCATTTAATGTTTAAATGTAATGAATAATTCCGACACCATCATTGTTACAGGAGGCGCCGGTTACATCGGCTCTCACACCATTATTGAACTTCTTGAACAAACGGATTTCAGGGTAATTTCCCTGGATAATTATTCCAACTCTACCGAAGACACCTACAGAAGAATAAATGAAATAACAGGCAAGAGAAACCGCCTGGCGTGGTTCAAAGTTAATCTCTGTAACAAAGAGGAACTGATAGACACCCTCAAACAAGCAAATTCAATAAAGGGCATTATTCACTTCGCTGCATTTAAGTCTGTACCTGAAAGCGTGGCCGATCCATTGTTGTACTACCATAATAACATGGAAAGCCTTGTAAGCATACTTTGCCTGTGCAGGGAGAAAAAAATCAGGAATTTCATTTTTTCTTCCTCCTGTTCTGTGTACGGCAACATTAAAACACTGCCGGTTACAGAAAAAGTTGAACTGCTCGAAGCTGAATCGCCATACGCTCATACCAAACAGATGGGAGAAGAAGTGGTGAAATCATTTACTAAATACACTCCGGAATTCAAATCTGTTTTGCTCCGCTATTTTAATCCTGCTGGCGCTCATCCAAGTGCAAAAATCGGTGAACTGCCTCTAGGACCTCCTACAAGCTTGGTACCGGTGATTACCCGAACCGCCGCAGGACTTATCCCTAAAATGTATGTCCACGGCAGTGATTATGAAACCAGAGACGGCTCCTGCATCAGGGATTACATACACGTCAGCGATATTGCAGATGCGCACATTAAAGCGCTTGATTTTGTGCTAAAGG
>JAUPKS010000337.1 GCA_030837315.1 Planctomycetota bacterium | reverse complement strand
TGTTAAATGGATTGCTTATCGGCAGCACTGGCGCATGTGTGGGAGTTGCTGCTGGCCTATCTATTGTGTTAAGGATCAACTGGCTGGAAAACATACTATATACTACCACAGGCTGGAGACCCTTTCCACCTGAAGTGTATTATTTTAATCAGATTCCTACCATCGTGGATCCAATCAGTATCGTGTTCACTGCGGTCATTGCCATTGTAAGCAGCGTGATTTTTAGCATCTATCCCGCTTTGAGGGCTGCGCGACTCGACCCGGTGGTGACATTGCGTTACGAATAATCTCCCCTGCTTTACTTTCACCAAACCTATTGACAGGCCGCAAAATAGGTGTTAGCATTAAACCGTCATCGTTTTGATTTTGCATCCTTAAACGGAAGTTTTCATCATGGTAAATTATTACAATATCCTCGAAGTGCATCAAGAAGTAAGCACAGAAGAAATAAAACGTTCGTTTCGAACACTGATCAAAAAATATCACCCCGACATTCACGGCCAAAATAAGCTCTGGGCTGAATCCAAAACGAAGATTATTATACAAGCGTACAAGACGCTTTCCGACACAACATCACGTGAGCAATACGATAGAAAACACAGACACATCATACAAACAAGCGGAAAGTCAAGACCTGCCGAAAAAGCAGGCGACACAAAATCAACCGATGATATCCAGGCGCGCGTCCGCATTGTTTTCGTGGACCTTTTAAACGGCCACATACACAATGCTATCGAAAATTATGAAAATCTATTAAAAGATTGTGTTGATATTGACCTTTTTTTGCATTTAAATCGCAGGGACTTTATCGACTGCAAATTTTTACTAGCTGAGGCATATGAAAAACTCGAAAAGTATGATGTTGCTATTGACCTGTACGAATTTATACTCGAAAAAGGAAAAGGTGCCTCCCACCGCAGACACTTGATCCACGAGGTTAAAGAACGAATAAGAAACATCTATTGTCGCAATCTGGCACGCTATGCCACTCCGGAAAAGTCACTAGTCTATTATGAAAAAGTGTTAAAGCTTGATTTGTACAAAAACGAAAACGCCTTTATTTACAAAAAAATTGCCGAGTGTTACCTCGAATTAGAAAAATACGAAAAGGCCTTACAGC
Source organism: Planctomycetota bacterium (assembly GCA_030837315.1). GTDB lineage: Bacteria > Planctomycetota > Brocadiia > Brocadiales > Brocadiaceae > Brocadia. The sequence goes on along the minus strand of JAUPKS010000337.1, from coordinate 1,517 downwards.
ACCTGAATATCGCCTTGTCATTAAAACCTAACCTTCAGGGTGCAAATAAACTCAAGGCGAAACTCAAACAACATATGCCAAACTTTGCTATATAAATAATGAATAACGAAACCCATCCCCTCCTTACTACCAATATTCAACAACTCACACTGTGCAACCGTGGTAAGGTACGAGATATTTACGAAATGAATGACACCTTATTAATCATCGCAACAGACCGCATCTCGGCCTTCGACGTCGTTCTGCCAAGCGGTATTCCATTCAAAGGAATGGTACTCACAGGACTTTCTGAGTTTTGGTTCACCTATACCTCGGATATCGTTGAAAACCATCTTATCACCACCCGAATAGAACAGATGGGCAACCCCATTATTTCACAACACAAAGACATCCTGCATGGCCGTTCCATGCTGGTAAAGAAGGTGAAGGTCATCCCGGTAGAATGTGTAATCCGGGGGTATCTGGCAGGTTCTGGCTGGAAAGAATACCAAAAGACACAATCAATTTGCGGGATAAAACTACCGCCTGGACTTAAAGAATCTGACAAACTTCCGGAACCCATCTTTACTCCATCCACCAAGGCAACAACAGGACACGATGAGAATATCCCCTTTTCAAGGGTTATAGACATAGCCGGCAAAAAGCTCGCAGAAGAGCTGAAGGAAAAGAGTATGAAGGTTTATCTTAAAGCCCGTGACTATGCAAGCGAACGAGGCATTATCATCTGCGACACCAAGTTTGAATGGGGCATCACGGAAGATAATAAAACGATCTTGATTGATGAGGTACTTACACCGGATTCATCACGTTTTTGGCCACAAGAAGGTTATGCACCCGGAAGGCCTCAACACTCCTATGATAAGCAATTTATCCGTGACTATCTCGAGAATATCCATTGGGACAAGGAACCACCTGCGCCAACCCTCCCACCCGACATTATCCAAAAAACTTCTGAAAAATACCTGAACGCATACAAAGCCCTCACGGGAAAAAGTCTGATTTAAAGCGACTTTTATCCAAACGATCCCGCCGGTCCTCTGTGATAAAATGAGCCAAAAAGACGTCAGAAAAAAGGAAGTCATGGCTTATTACTCAAAAAACAGATCAGGAAAAACGAGAGGGAAATTATCCAAGATATGTAACCTAAATTTTACAACCACAAGGATCACCAAAATGACAATAAATCCAAATGATTTACATAAATATCTTGATGTTGCACGGGAGGCAGCCCTTCAGGCTGGTGTTGTTTTAAAGGAACACTTTAGAAAATTGTGTCCCTCCATGATTAGCGAAAAAGCTAAAAACGATTACGTCACCGATGTGGATAAAAAGTCTGAGGATATTATCAAAGGTTATATTAAATCTCATTTCAATAACCACGACATAATAGCCGAAGAGTCTCTTGCGGAAAGAAATTCTTCACAGTTTCTGTGGATCATCGACCCCCTGGACGGCACCTTGAACTATATCCACGGCCTGCCAAGTTTTGCCGTCTCTATTGCCTTAGAAATTGAAGG
>JAUPKS010000336.1 GCA_030837315.1 Planctomycetota bacterium | reverse complement strand
TTTGATGTGGTTGCCATCGGCCCTGGTTTGTCTCAGTACCTGGAGACGAAGAAGTTGGTGCTCTGGCTATTACAATCTCTGGACATCCCTATGGTGTTAGATGCTGACGGTATTAATGCATTGGCAGACAACCCGGGGGTATTACATCAGGTAAAAAAACAAATCATACTTACGCCACATCCTGGTGAAATGGCGCGCCTCACAGGGGTATCCTCAACTCAGGAAATTCAATCGAGACGGTTAGAAGTTTCTCAGATGTTTGTGAGAGGCAGGGCTAATGTCACCCTGGTGTTGAAAGGACATCAGACCCTCGTCATGAATGAGGAGAAGTTCTATGTAAATACGACGGGTAATCCCGGAATGGCCACGGCCGGGGCTGGAGATGTCTTGACGGGCATGATCTCCGCTTTTTTGGGGCAAAACTACACACCCTTTGATGCAGCACAATTGGGTGTATATTTGCACGGTTTGGCGGGAGATCTTGCGGCCCGGGAGGTGGGTGAAATTTCACTGATTGCTACGGATATACTGGATAACTTACCGAAGGCGTTTATGGTCTATAGAGAAAATTCGTGTATATGAAAAGGTTGATAATCGCGGTTATGTTTGTGTGGGTTTCCGGCTCGTTATATGCCGAAAATTATGATTATTATACCCCTCAGGGCACTGTCAGGGATCGATTGAGGGAAGGAATTGAGTATGCGCAGCAGGGTATAGATATTTGTATCCGTAATTTTGCTGCCCTGGACATTGCAAAAGAGTTAGTGGTCGCAAGAGACAAGGGTATTCGGGTGCGTGTCGTAATTTTAGAATATCATAAAGGCAGACAAAGAGGCCCATTAGCAGAGACATTGATGCAGAAAGGATTCGATACCAGGGTTCTTAAGGCTTCAATTGGTGATGGGGATGGGCAGGATTTTATTTTATTAGATGACAGGGTATTGGTAACAGGGGTGTATAATTGGTTGGCCTATCAGAATAGAAACATACGTAATGAAGTCCTGTTTTATTACGATCTCGATAGAATCCGCGCTTGCAAGGAGAAATTTTATACCCTGTTTGCAGAAGGAAAGCCCATTCCTTTTTCCGATGATCGAAAGGAATTGGCTGCGACCAGGGATCCCACGGTGTCTGCCACTCCTTCTGACATCGCGGATGCAAGACAAAATACTCATGACCGTATTTTTGATAAGAGTCCAGCGACCAAGGAGAAATCTTCAGGGTCTGTTTTGGAAGCACAATCGAAAGATTTCATTGATATTTCTTTCGATGAGTTGGATAAGCAATTTGGTAAGGAGAGCTTGTTGTCTCGTTCTGAAAAAAATGGATTGTGGAAGAAATATAAGGGTAAATATGTTCGCTGGCAGGGGATTGTGATTTATAAAGGAATGGGACGTGTGGACTGGAACCATATTGGGGTAAGCCGTTACGATAGCAGAGGGGCAGAAGTGGAAATCATATTTGATTGGAAGATGTTCGAGAAGGTAATGGACGTAAACGTGGGAAAGAAGATTACCTATAGTGGCAAATTGGTTTCTCGACCAATAGTTAATGCCCCTTATCGTCTGGATGACGGAAATATAGAATAGTTTTGAAGAGCAAAGCGAGGGTGCAGACATGAAAAAGATTACGGCAATTGTGAGAGAGGACAGGTTTTCAATGGTGAAGGATGCCTTATTAGATTTCGGATATCCCGGTATGACGGTAACCGAAGTAAAGGGACATGGGCATCAAAAGGGTATTACCGAGCAGTGGCGTGGAAGGACATATAAGGTAGACCTCTTAAAGAAAATACAGATGGAAATGGTGGTTATGGATAAGGATGTTGAAGAAATCGTGCAATGTATTGTGAAAGAGGCCAAAACAGGCAACATTGGTGATGGTAAGATTTTTATTTCACCCATTGAGAATGTTGTCCGTATTCGTACGGGAGAAAGCGGAGAAAAGGCTATCTAGTTTAGAACTTCAGAGATCCTGATCGGAAATGAAGGGTGCCGCTACTCCTTCAGGAATAATTCGACGTATAGGAATTTCAAACACCCCCCCATAATCCCCCCGTAAACAGGGGGACACAGGGGGGTGCCGAAGGCCTGATTAAACACAGAAATTGTTAATGTGCTTGTACCATATGGATAAGATCCACGACAATGAATATTCAACTTAGAGATGTTTCAAGTATTGTGGTTATCGGTGGCGGACCATCGGGCAGTTTCTTCACTCATTTTGCTTTAAGGCTTGCAAAGGAACATGGTCGCAGGATACAGATAACCATTCTTGATGGTAGAAATTTTATTCAAAAAGGCCCTGGTGGGTGTAACATGTGCGCCGGTGTGTTGTCGGAAACCCTCATCAGGAAAATGGAAAGTCAGAAGATTGACATTCCCAAGTCACGCGTTCAACAGGAAATAAACGGTTATTACTTTCAGACACAAGAACGTGGCATTCAATTACACCACCCAAAACCAGGTCATAAACCAAAAATAATAACCGTCTTTCGCGGGAACGGTCCTCGATTTTCAGAGTTAACCACCAATATCAGTTTCGACGATTTTTTACAGAAGCATGTAGCGTCTCAAGGTGTAAAGATCGTTTCGGCTGTTGTAGAAGAAATAGAGCTACCCAAGGATCCTCAAGATTTAGTAAACATCGTATACAAGGAAGCGGACGTAAGGAAAAAGATGTCTGTAGACCTCGTTGTTGGTGCCTTCGGACTTAATACAGCCCTTATAAAAAGGATTGTGGGCAAGGAATTCGGCTATCGGGAACCAAAATCAGTGCGGACCTGCAATGCAGAACTCTACCTCGGCCGTTCCTTTATTCAAGAGCGCTTTCGCAATATAATTTACGTATTTGCCCTGGGGATTAAACCCATCAAATTTGCTGCCTTTACACCAAAGGGAGACTACATTACTGTTTCTCTCATTGGAAGGGAAGACATAACAAAGGCCCATCTGATAGAATTTATAAGGCATCCAAAGGTACGCGAGCTTCTGCCTGAAGGGTGGACACTGCCCAAAGACCTCTGTATCTGCTTTCCAAAAATACCTGTCACCCACGCCGAACATCCCTATGCGAACAGGTTGGTAATCATAGGAGATGCCGGCATCTCTCGTACCTATAAAAATGGTATTGAGTCCGCCTTTGACACTGCGCAGTTAGCCGGACGCACAATCTTCGAACGGGGTGTTTCTGCGGAAGACTTTAAGAATGGATATTACAAACCCGCCTTAAGACTTTTGGCGCAGGATAACTTCTTTGGCAATCTCATATTTGGTATCCATGATTATACCACGTCCAAAAGACACCTGGTAAACGCGCAGATGGACCATCTTGCAAAGAGACACAGTGCATGGGAGTCTATACAGATTAATAATATCCTGTGGAACGTGGTTACCGGTAATGCAAGCTATAAAGATATTTTTTTTAAGGTTATTGATGTCCGCCTGCACATCGCCATGTTCCCATATACCCTTTCTGCTGCCCTGAAGCAAGGATATGATTATTGGAAGCATTGTACACTCCCGGAGCGTTCAAAAAAAGTAACATATTTACAAAAATCAGGGCTGGGCCCCCTGAGGGATGGCCAGACAGTCGCCATAATTGGCGGAGGTCCTGCTGGCGTAAGTTGTGCAATTACCTTAAAGAATCTTGCCAAAAACCGAAATATTAATCTTGATGTTGTTGTTTACGAACCAAAAGACTTTGAAGGTGGTATTGAACACAATGAATGCGCGGGTGTCCTCTCTCAACCGATCGAACACATTATTGAGGATAAACTAGGAATACCTTTCCCCTGGCATCTTGTGAAAAGAGAAGTACCCGGCTACTATCTTCACACCGATAGTTCTGTTATTAAACTCGATGGAGAAGGGGAAATTTCTTATGCCCTTCGCAGGGTCCAGTTTGATGCCTATCTCCTGAAAAAGGCAATAGAGGCCGGTGCAACGGTCATACGGAGCAAGGTCACTGATGTAGAAATCGGTAAAGATAAGGTTACCGTATACAGCGAGACAAAACACATCCGGGCTGATGTTGTCGTGGGTGCATTTGGACTCGAAGAAGGTACCCATAGGATATTTGAAAGGGAGACTTCTTATAAGTCTCCAAAATATTTGTTAACCATATTGACCAAATTCCATCCAAAAGGACAGCATTATGATCTTGAGGATACCGATGGATACATCCACGCATTTTTGCCTTCGTTAAAGGGAATAGAATTTGGCGCGGTTACTCCCAAGGCTGACCACTACACCATGAATATCGCCGGCGCAAAAATATCATCGAGGTCTATGGATGAATTTCTGCGAGTACCTGCTGTTTTAGAAGTACTTCCAAAAAACTTCAAAGCATCTCTGGAGAAGCTAGATTACCACCGGGGTTGTTTTCCCATAAAACCTGCCAGCCATTTCGTTGGAGATAGGTATGTTACCATTGGCGATGCAGCTGGTCTTATTCGTCCTTTCAAAGGCAAAGGGGTCAATTCGGCATGTTTAATGGGCATAAAAGCAGCAGAAACTATGATGGACAGTGGTATATCCAGGGAGGCATTTCAAACCTATGCGGATAGCTTCAGTGAAATTATAAAAGATCTTCCGTATGCGCATTCAGTGAGGAGATTTGTCATCTGGGGCGCTCATTACGGTTTTATGACACCTATTATTCAAATTGCAAAAGATTGTCCCGCATTGAAAAAGGCATTGTTCGATAGTGTGTCAGGTAAAAAGGCGTATCGCAAGATCTTGATAGATACGATGAGCATAACACTCTTCATAAAAGTAGCCATAACACTTATGCGGTGGCTCATAAAACGCATAGTGACGTTTCATGGCAGACATTTTCTCGTCTAACTGCTTCTATTCAATTTGTGTGTTCTTTAAAAAGTTGGTAGCGTTGCCAAGTGGAGACCTGACAAAAGCCTTCCAATGTATAGTTGTCACGCATCAAATCCATTGTAGTAATAAGCAAGCCGAATTTTGGTAACGTTCAGCCGGGTAGGGTAGGCATCGCCTACCATTTATTTCTATTTTGACATTAAACGGATTATGGTAATGGTGGGGCAATGTCTGCATTGCATCATATTGGCGGGGTTGATTTGGCAGGCGATGCCATGCCCTACATAAAAATTGCATGGATGGGAATATACAAACATGCCTAACTATCGGAAGATAGGGATATCAGTCTGGCCGTGTGAATTAAGGCGTGTGTCTTTTTACGCCGAATCGTTCGACTGAGCTCACGACGAAGTCCACCTTTGTGAATCGAATAATGGTGAATCCGCTTTCGCTTTACTCAACCCAAACGTGGAAGGCACTGATTGAAGGAATTAAAGAATGGGTAGATACAAAGGAAAACTTAAAAGGGTTATTTAAGTGATGGATGAATATCTGAATAAAATAGAA
>JAUPKS010000335.1 GCA_030837315.1 Planctomycetota bacterium | reverse complement strand
TGGGGCGCAAAGTAAAGGATCTTTATATTTTTTCCTGCAAATGCAAGAAAAAAGAAAGACAGCCTTACTGCCGAAGATGTTTTAAACGACATTTTTGCAGTAAGGCTTTTTTGTTTTATAGAATAGAAATTCGGATTAAATTTAAATGTATGGATTTTTCAAAGAGCTAAATTGTTACGTGTTTTATTTTACCCGTGATAATCCCTGTTTAATCAAAAGAAAGGTGGAAAGAATGAAGAATGTTCGGTCAAAGATCGTAGTACTAGTTGTAGCATTTTTATTAATTTCGGGGTGGATTACAAATACTATTTATGCAAAACAACCGCCGGAGATGAGAAAGGCTGAGGTCGTTTATGACGATGGTAAATTCGGGATGGCTCGCGTACCCATGTACGGGGATAAAAAAGGTAAATCCTCAAAAAAATCTCTTACCGGAACTATAAAAAACAAACATGTTCATCCTTTAAAACCAGGCATGCCGCATTCTTTAAAACCAACACTTCCGCCTGGTACGAAACCCGGGGCGGACCCTTTTGCAAAACTTGGCGCTTCTCCTTTGTATACCGATAATGATGGTGGTTATTACAGTTCGGGTGATATTTCTGTTTATGCTGCTTATACAAGTTACACAGAAGCAGCAAGTGACAATGGTGATACCTACTGGCCAGTCTTGGCAGGTGACATAGTATACGTTTACACAGCCTTCCATTCAGACGTGGCAACCAAAGTTGATATAGTTTGGGACTTAAATTGGCATGACGATGTGGTCGGGTACCAAAATGATCATGCCACTTGGGACTATAATGAGGAAATTCTGGATCCCGATTATTGGTATTACGCTTATTATCACCCTGTCAATGTATTACCCAGCGAATATTACTCTGTATCTACATCAGTAACAAGCAGAACTAATAATAACTCAGATAGTGCTAATTGCGAATTTAGGGTCATTGAGCCTGATTTAGGTTCTCAATGCAGTGCTGACAGTGAAGAGGCGGTTAAGGAGGATGGCCGGGCGGTCAATGCCTGCGATGGTGATCCGGATACATTCTGGCATACCCAGTGGTGGCCACTCGGTTCACCTCCCGGTTACCCCCACTGGTTTGAGCTTGATCTGGGAACATCGCAGGATATCTATGGGTTGAAATACCTGCCCCGTCAGGACTCGAGCACAAACGGCACGATCAGGGGTTATGAGATCTATGTCGATGGTGCTCTCATTACCTCAGGAGAATTTTCTTGCACTGGCAAAAATTGGCGTACAGTTGATTTCCCGGCCATGGTTAATGGCCAGGTAATAAAGCTGGTGGCAACATCGCCATGCGGTAGCGGTCAGCCGTGGGCATCGGCTGCTGAGATTGAGCCGGATGTAACTGGCCCATAAAATACCGATCCACCATAATTTAAATGTATTGGAGAAAGTAAGACTCCCCGCCACAAGGGGGCGGGGAGTCTTAGCGTAGCTAGGTATATGCTTGCGCAGGCCACGGCACAACGCCGATGACCTCTGAGGATTAGGGAGAAAGGGCGGCATCCTGAGGCCTCTCGCTCTGCGGGAGGAGACTCACTAATCGACCTGCCAGTGGATGAGGTAGTGAAAGTTGATCGCAGGAGATAAAAAAAACAGATAGGGTCACCCATTAGAAGCTTTTGTCAAGCGAAAAAGATCTTCCGTAGCAAAAAATCTCAGATTTCTTGCATTATCGAACAAAATAATTCTATTACCTAACGTACCTGTGCGGAAGCTGTTGTTTAAGCGATTACCAACTCTTCTACTTCATCAAGGTTGATTGTTTTCCTTACCTGCCAAAGATTATAGTTGTTTTGCATTATTAACCAGCTTTCAGGCGTACGTCCCAGTGTCTTTGAAAGACGTAGCGCCATTTCGGAACTGATGTTGCTTTGTCCTTTAATAAGCCGATTGAATGTAGAAGGAGCAATTTTGAGCTTTGCAGCTACGGTACGATAGCTTATTCCAAGAGGTTTAAGGTAAACTTCCCGTATAAACTCGCATGGATGTGGTGGGTTATACATAATCATTAGTGATAATCCCCATAATTGACAACATATACATCGCCTACATCGCCTTTCTGAAAATCAAAAATGATACGCCAATTTGTGCTTTTGGCTGTTTTGCGTGGACATCACCACAGCAAAACCCTTAACCTTCTCCTGAATAATTTCTCAATCTTTTTATAAAACTATCATTACCATATGGTCTTCACGTCATTGAAAATGGATTTTCCTGTCAACATTTCAAACCTATAGAATCGCTTCAATTACTGTCGGACAGGCGAAGTTAGCATTTTATCTTTTTTAATAAACAGACAAACTGCTAAGATGAAAAACAGGAACAGGGCAGAGTTTATCATGAAAATACGCGTGTAGTTACCTGCATATAAATAATTTCTGCAATACCATCCGGCAAAAAATAGAATAAGCGCTATTCCTGCAAAACTCAACAGATGCCTGATATGATAGGGTATCGGGTAATATTTCATTCCCATAAAATAGCAGATCAGCATCATGCTGAAGTAGCAAATAAATGTTGCCCATGCTGAGCCAACATACCCGAAAAGAGGGATCCACCAGATATTCAACCCAATAGTAATGCCTGCGCCAATGAATGATATCATTGCACCTTTCCTGGTTTGATCGGAGAGCTTGTACCAGATGGAAAGATTATAATAAACGCCAAGACATACATTGGCAAGGAGCAAAATCGGAACCACTTTTAATCCGTCATAAAACTGCTCACCAATAAAATATTTGAATAAATCAATGTATAAAGTTATGATCAGGAATATTCCCAAGCATACGATTACAAAATAATCCATTACCTGAGCGTACATGGTTTTTTTATCCGATGTCTTTGCGTGAGAAAAAAAGAATGGCTCCGCGGCAAAACGAAATGCCTGAATGAACAAACTCATCAAGATTGAAAGTTTGTAATTCGCCCCGTAAATTCCAACTTGGCTCATTGTTCTCTCACCCGCAGCAAGTAAATATTTCATGATTGCCCGATCAAGTGTTTCATTTACCATGCCACCCATGCCTACAATCAATAAAGGCAATCCGTAAGCGATCATTTTCCACCACAGTGCCGTATCAAAACCTTTTTTGATATATAAAATTTCTTTGGACAATAAGGGAAGCGTAACGATGCTTGCTGCAAGGTTTGAAATAAAAACATAACCCACACCAATGGTTTCATTATAAAATGGCAAAGAAATATTCGACTCACGTTGCATATACGGACACAACATCAAAAAATATAAGTTAAATATAATATTGATGAAGATGTTGATGTTTTTTACGATGGCAAATTTTACCGGGCGGCTTTGTTGACGGAGTAATGCAAAGGGGATACTCGCTATTGCGTCAAGACCAAGGATGAGGGAAAAAATAATGATGTATTCCGGATGATTTGGATAACGGATGGAATTTGCAATCGGTTGCGCAAACGCACCCATGCAGAGCATGAAAATAATTGACGAAATACCAATAGATACAAATGCCGTTGGAAATACCTTGTCTCTTTTTTCTTCGTCCTGCGAAAAACGGAAAAACGTGGTCTCCATTCCGTAGGTGAGCACCACAATAAAAAACGAAACATAGGCATACAATTCGCTTACCACGCCATAATCAGCAGTGCCGAAAACCCTTGTGTGTAATGGCACGAGAAGATAGTTAAGGAAACGACCGAGTATGGTACTCAAACCATAAATAGCCGTTTGTGATGCAAGTTTTTTTAGCTGGCTCAATGCAGGAAATTATCAATTGAAAAATAGATGATTATTTTGCGTTAACCCAAAGTCTAACCATGCAAAACAATTTCGAACAGTTCAGACGGTACTAAAAAGCCAGGAATACACCCCCCAGTCTCCCTTTCTAAAGGAAATTATTTTAAAGTCCCCCCCTGAATAATCTGGGGAAACAGGGGGTTGTCTTCCACGAGCACAAGTACCACATGAACTGTTACAAATTTTCAAATTACAGGTATAATTCTGAGGGTGTCCTGATCATTTTTAACAGTTTCGTTATTTATAGTAAAGTGACAGGTTTTGTCAAGACCAATCTTTAAATGCATTCATTCATAAAAGCTGACTGTGGAAGCCGTGATCTTCTACAGTTGACATTTTTCTCATATATACTTATGTCCTTACAGAAAAATAAGGGCTTGTTCATGTTTGCTTTTCCGCAAATTTCTAGAATTAAAAAGCTACTTTGATCCTGTAATACCTACTAAAATATAAGATATTGTTTTGGTAAATAGTCTGAGAAAATTGACAAAAATCAAATAATGTGATATAATTAGTTAAATTTAGGAATTAAGAATGAGACAATGGGGTTAAACGTCCCTCCAGACAAATAATATGAATTTAAAGTTTGCATACCTGTATCTGTTCTACCGCTCTTAGTTCCTCTCTAAAAGTTCTTTAAATTATCAGTACCATTAAAATAAATTGAACATGCATCCTAGTTAAACATCATTAAATTGAAAGGGGGTGATAAAAAATATGGGACACAAGAAACTGTCCGAATATGAAGTACCACATGTAACTACTTACACTGATGAAGAAATACTGGAAGAGTTGGGACCAGCACATACTTGTTACGCTATTAATCACGGCTAATGCATCCTGGGAATATGTGCGACGTATGGTACATAATTAATACTGATGCAGCTCATAAGCGGTAAGAGTATTTAGTGTGTACCGATTTTGTAGATTTTCACACAAGGTCATGCGGATTCATTCTGCATGGCCTTGTGTAATAAAGCTAGATGGTTAGTTATCTCAGGTATTTTTGCTGCGCAAACTCGATAAGCGCTTTGAAATAGGGACCGTCCAACACTATTTAAAAATTATATAAAACGCATCGTAATCTTTGAAATGTTCCTGTCACCGAGGCCATAGCAGACGCCGGGAGCTGCCACGTGTGAAAAATGTCTTTTCTGCAGGCATTCAAAAGACCGGGGATTCAAATCCGCTCAGCTCAACCAATATATACAAGGGTTTCATGATTTAACCTCCTTGATTACTTCTCTGAAATTGTACCGTATTTGTTTTGAACCCCTACTTTTTATGCTTATTCCCAAAACGCTTTGTGTAACTCAAATACAAATCTTCAACTTTTTTCCTTGCCCAGGGAGTTTTTCTCAGAAATTTCAAACTGGACATGATACTTGGATCATTGTTAAATGACCTGATATTGATGATCCTTCCCATTTCTTCCCAACCGTAGTGTTCTACCAGCTGGGTAAGAATCATTTCCAGCGTTATTCCGTGAAGTGGATTATTGGGTTGTTGGCTATTCATTTTATGTCACTTTTATTGCTTAGCCTAATACCATTATCCTCAATCGTAATCAGTCTTTTTTTGTAAAGTGCACCTACCGCCTTTTTGTATGTTTTCTTGCTGACGCTGAACAATGTATAAATAGTTTCCGGGGAGCTTTTATCTGTTACTGAAATGAACCCGCCTTGCTCTTTCAAGACAGTAATAATTGTGCCCGTTACATCATCGACTTTTTCATAGCCGGGTTTATGCAGACACAGATCTATTTTGTCATCATCCCGTATTTTTCTAATAAACCCTTTTGTTTTCTGCCCTCTCTTTAATGTCTGAAACACCTCATTAAAATGAAGTACCCCCCAATGCGAACCATTTATAATGGCTTTATAACCAATATCGGTCTGGTTGCATATGAACAATTCCACTTC
>JAUPKS010000053.1 GCA_030837315.1 Planctomycetota bacterium | reverse complement strand
TTTCTTACTGTTGTTGTATTTTTTACTAAAAATTTCTTTATGATTACAACATAGGCTCCAATTGGGAAGGGGGGAGTCATATCTATGCGCAACAGACTTAACATTATATACGGGCTTGTAATCTCGTTTGCCCTGTGTTTGTTTCCTGGCATGGTTGCCTCCGCATCGACAATTGTGCAGATATCATGCGGCGGTTTTCATAGCCTGGCTTTGAAATCAGACGGCACTGTGTGGGCATGGGGATTAAATATCCAGGGCCAGCTTGGCGACGGAACAAATATCGACAAAAAAATACCAGTACAGGTAAAGGAATTGGGCAATGTTGCTGCAATTGCAGGAGGTGTGTGGCACAGTATGGCCTTGAAGACGGATGGCACGGTCTGGGCATGGGGAGGCAACTGGGCTGGACAGCTGGGGGATGGTACAACAAAGAGCAGAAACACGCCGGTGCAGGTGAATGATCTTCGTAGTATTACGGCAATTGCCACAAAGGGACAACATAGTGTCGTTCTGAAGTCAGATGGAACAGTCTGTACCTGGGGGAGAAACGCATACGGGCAATTAGGAGACGGCACCACAACCGATAGGCATACGCCAGTACAGACAAGAGTTCTTAACAAAATCATCTCTATTGCCGGAGGAGGGTACCATGGCCTTGCTCGCAAGGCAGATGGCACGATCTGGGCATGGGGACTAAACACGTATGGCCAGGTGGGGGACGGTTCCATCACTGACAGGGCAATCCCCGTTTCAGTGAGCGGACTTGATAACGCCGTCAGTATCACTTGTGGAGGAGATCATAGCATTGCCCTGAAGAACAACGGCACTGTTATGACGTGGGGATTTAACAAGAGTGGCCAGTTGGGAGACGGTTCAACTGTCGGCAGAAATACCCCATATCCCGTGGATGGGCTTAAAAACGTCACTGCAATTGCCAGCGGTGGAGATCATACCCTTGTCCTGAGATCAGATGGAACCGTATGGGCGTGGGGGAGTAATAGTTCCGGTCAGCTGGGGGATGGAACTACCACAGACAGAGGAGTACCCACCCTCGTGAAAAAACTTGAGTATGTTACTTCTGTTTCTAGCGGTGGACAGCACAGCCTTGCCTTAAAAGCAGATGGTACTGTATGGGGGTGGGGATTAAACAAAAACGGTCAACTGGGAGATGGTTCTAACTCAAACAGAAACACCCCGGTGCAGGTAATCTGTGAGTAAATGCAAGAAATGGAGTCATGGCACTTCCTATGAAAATTCGACACGTTACAAAACACGATTTAGATGCATGTTATGACGTTGAGTCTGTCTGTTATACGTCTGATGCAGCAACGAAAGAAAATATTCAGAAGCGTATACAGATGTTTCCTGAGGGATTTCTCGTTGCCGAATCAAACGGGAACATTGTTGGGATAATCAATAGTGCATCAACAAATAAGGAAGATATAACGGATGAGGCTTTCAAGGACATGGTGGGCCATGTTAAGGACGGGAAAAATATGGTCATCTTTTCTTTAGCGGTCTTGCCGGAATTCCGGGGGATTGGGGTTTCTAAAAAGCTCATGGCAAAGTTTATTGATGTATCAAAGGATTTAAAAAAGGAGAAAATTCTCTTAATTTGCAAATCTAACGTAATTCCATACTATCAAAAGTACGGCTTTGCCTACGGTGGAAAATCACGGTCGAGATACGGGGGTTTTGAATGGCATGAGATGTATTTACTTCTGAATGTGGAGTAACAGGGTATGCGGTATGATGTCTGCCTTTCATTATTTTTAAAATTGTAGTGCATATCCATTGTGGCCGGCATTTTGGCGGGTGATAAACCGCTAGCGTTACGCGTTTTATCAGTTCGGATTAGAGTAATATAAAAATCTTAAATAATTCTTTGTTTTTCCGATAGTGTATCATACAGTGTTTTCCCATGCTATAAACTAAAAATACCAAGTGAAGGCATTTTTAGAAAGTTGTACTATCTATAACCTTTTGTCAAAATAAGGAGCTAACAATTTATGATAGGTAACGTTATGTCAAGGGTTTCAACTGATAGTGTAGGAGCGGTAAAAATGGCAATAGATTCAATGAAGATGCAAGGTGAAACGGTATTGAAACTTATTGACGAGCAGAAACAGGTAACGGAAAGTCTTAGTAATCCTGAAGGAGTAGGTAAAACTCTGGACGTTTATGCGTAAGATAGGCATAACTTCAAAATAATATCAGGAGCAATTTGAGATACGTTTGTCTCCTGAACTTATCTTTGAATATCGAAGCAGATTTCTTTCCCAAGTCCTGGTACAAATCGATCCTCACATCTCATATATTTCTACAATTTTTTGAGATAAAATAAAATTCATTTTGCCAAAAATTCTGGTTTACATTCATCTAAGGATAATCTTGACAAAGATAGATATGAGCCGTATAATCCCCGAATATCTGATATGGCAAGATTAGAAGAGGTGCTGCGACAATTCAGATACTATCGAAAATAATTCTCAAAATAATGATATTATCCATTGCTTCAAGCATCTGCTATGGATTCTCTTGCCCTTTATAAAATGTTGGTTATTTACTGTCCCAGTGTATAAAGGGTCACTTCATCCGATACCACACATAACAGTCGTTTTGTCGTATAGATAGTATCATTTTATTTAAGCGGATTTCAGGGTGGCACGGATAAACTTTGTTTGTCGGTGTTTGTCACTAACTTAAAGATAAATTATGAACAAATTGTTTGACAAAATACATATCGGACAAATGACATTAAAAAACCGGATCATGATGTCTGCCATGGACCTGGGATTTACCACAGACGGTACCATAAACGATCGGATTATCAATTTTTACCGAGAACGAGCAAAGGGTGGAGTAGGTTTTATCGTCGTGGGAGGCTGCTATCCGGAAATAAACGGAAAGGTCTGGAAGAGTATTATTGGACTGGATAAGGATGAACTTATTCCCGGATTAAAAAGACTGACCGATGTCATTCATGAATACGATGTTCACGTTGCGGCACAAATCCTTCACGCTGGCCGAAGCGCCTCATCCTTTTTTACCAAGATGCAACCCGTTGCACCCTCTGCACTGATATATAGAAGTCTTAAGCAAGAACCTCATGCCTTGACGGTTCCGGAGATTAAAATGGTTATCGACAATTATGTCAATGCTACGGTGAGGGCAAAAAAGGGAGGTTTCGACGCTGTGGAAATTCACGGCGGGATGGGTTATCTTATTAACCAGTTTCTCTCAGAGGCTACCAATAAACGCGACGATGCATACGGTGGAAGCCTTGAAAATAGAACCCGTTTTGCCAGAGAGATGTTAATCGCAATAAAGGAAACCGTCGGGAAGGACTACCCCATCATCTTTAGGATGTCAGGAGATGATTTTGTAGAGGAAGGGCTCAAAATAGGCGAAAGTCTTGAAATTGCTAAAATATTGGAGCAGGCTGGTGCCGATGCCTTTAACGTTTCTCCTGGCTGGCACGAAAGCAAAACGCCTATTATGTTGATGACTATTCCGCGGATGGCGTATGTATTTCTTTCGGTGAAGATCAAGTCACAGGTAAAGGTTCCCGTGATTGCCTCAGTGAGAATAAATGACCTTAAGTTGGCCGAAGAGATTTTAGAGAATGAACAAGCGGATATGGTATCGATTGGCAGGCCCCTCATTGTGGATCCAGAGTTGCCAAATAAATATAAAAACGGACACCCTGATGATATTCGAACCTGTATTGCCTGCAATCAGGGGTGCTTTGATTCCCTGCTAAACTTTAAACCCGTGTCCTGTACCTATAATGCCATGGTGGGGCACGAGGGTGAATATAAGATAACCAGGACGAGTAAACCGAAAAAGGTTGTTGTTGTCGGCGGAGGGCCGGGCGGTATGGAGGCCGCACGTGTCCTGGCATTAAGAGGACACAAAGTTACCCTTTACGAGAGAAACAGCTCCCTGGGCGGGCAATTACGATATGCCTTTATTCCTCCCGGCCGCGAAGAAATTCAAAATATTATAACTTATCTAGAAAGACAGATTTCAAAGCTCAAGGTGCATATAAAAATGGGAAAAGAGGTGGATTTCCAGACATTAAAAGAAGAACAGCCCGATACGATAATTGTAGCCACGGGTGGGAATCCCTTAATGCTGAATCTTCCCGGAATAAAAGGGGAAAACGTATGCAGTGCCAGTGCGGTGTGGGATGGTAAGGGATCATTGGGGACGGATGTAGTCATTATTGGTGGCGGAACGGTTGGGTGTGAGGTGGCCTTGCATGTGGCCAAACAGGGGGCAATGAGGCCTGATGTGGCCTGTTTTCTCCTGAAACATAAGGTGCTTGATGCCCGAGATGTGGTTGAATACACAACGAGGGGAAATAGGAATGTTACCATTCTGGAAATGAAGAGAAAGATTGGCGGAGGATTTGGCATATCCACACGATGGGTCATCCTGAATGAGATAAAAGATGCCGGGGTAAGGGAGATAACGGAAGTAAAAGTGAAAGAAATTGTAAACAACCCCGGTAAAAATGGACAAGGAAACGCGGGCGTGATCTATGAAAAAGACGGTCAAGACCATTTTATCAAGGCCGATACGGTCATCATTGCCGTGGGGTACAGTCCTAATAAAGATCTTCAAAGTCAGCTAGAAGGTAAATTCCCGGAGACATACTTTATTGGTGACTGTGTTACGGTGCGTACTGCCCTTGAGGCCATTCACGAAGGTTTCGAAGTGGCATTGAAGATATAGATTGAATTTTATTACAAAAAACCTAATAAACAACGGATAGATTACTAAGGTATTTTCTGATGAAAGACATCCGCATGAATCGTGGCGATAACTCCGGTTATGGCCACATCGAGTTTGAGGAAATCAAGGCTGATAATGGTAAGGCTATTGGCATTATCTCCATGAATAAACCGCCGCGGAACTCCATAGGCTCATGGTTGCTGGACGCCATCTACGACAAAATGGACCAATATGAGGGAGATGACAAGATCGGAGCTGTTATCATTGCCAGCAAACTCAGGGGGGTTTTCAGTGACGGCGCAGACAGGGATGAGCTCTTTGGCTCCTGGATTTCAGGCCTTGTGGCAGAAAAAAATTATGAACGATTCAAGCGCGCCCATGAGATGTTTGTAGAAATTGAGAATTGCAAGAAACCTGTTATTGCCGCTATTAATGGCGTTACTATTGGCGCTGGTTTGGAACTTGCGATGTTGTGTGACCTGCGCATCGCATCGGAAATTTCCTTTTTTAGCCTGCCAGAGGCAAAACCTGAACTGAGCATTATTCCTGGGCTTGGTGGCACACAGCGCCTGCCTCGTTATATAGGTACGGCCCGTGCCAAGGAGATGCTGTTCCTGGGGAAGATGATACGTGCAGAAACGGCCATGGAGTGGGGTCTGGTCAATCAAATATCACCCAACAAAGAAGTGTTGGATCATGCAATAGCTACGGCAAAGATTCTGTTGGAAAGAGATGCAAGGGCGCTCAAGGAGATGAAGAAATGCATTAACTTTGCCGGAGAGAATGATATTCTAAAAGGTATTGAATATGAGGTTGGGCTCTTTGCAGAGATGATGCGATTAAAACTCGTGAACAAAAATAAACAAGATTAAAAATCAGGTAACAGTTCAGCGCCCTTTCTCCCTTTGATGGACAAGATGGGTGTGAACTGTTACCCGTATTGTGTGAACAGGGAAACGATTTATTCTATAACCTGCACGGTTACTGTCGTCTTCAGATTAGCTGTCGTATCTTTGAATTTGATCTTCGCATTACCAGCCTGTCCCGTAGCCGTAATCGTAAATCTTGCCTCTCCGTTAGCGTCTGTTATCGCACTTTGCGGTACGATCGTTATACGTTTTTTACCCGGCTTGATCTTCCATGTTATCGTTTCACCTGCAACAGGAGAACCGTCTTCGCATACCACGGTTATCGTTTCGTCACCACTCTCCCCGCTCGTGATTTGCATTATTTTAGGAGATGCCGCCATCGAATCCACCTCACAGGTAGGTGTTGGTAATGGTGTTGGAGACGGTGTTGCAGATATCGGCACTAATTGAAAATTGAAAACGTTTTTACCCGTTTGAGGAACCGGATTACCTTCTTCAACGATGATATTCTGAGATGCCGTTTCATAGCCTTCTTTTGACGCTTCAATAACCTGTTGCCCGACGGGTACTCCGGTTATTTGGTACACCCCATTTGCCAGGGTAGTATCTTCTTTTCCCGTGCCAACGACCACTACTTTTGCATCGGTAATCGGAGTACCGGTTACACTGTCTTTTGCCTGGCCTGCAATGTTACCCGTTGTGCCAGGAATTGGTGTTGATGTTGGTGTTGGTATAGGTGTTGGTGTCCCAGGTACAGGTGCTAACTCAAAATTGAAAACGTTTTTGCCCGTTTTGTCCGGGTTGCCTTCCTCAACCGTGATAGTTTGAGAAGATGAGGCATAGTTCAGCATTGATGCCGTTATCTCGTGCTGCCCAACCGATACGTTTGGTATTGCGTAAACACCATCGGTACCTCGTACGGTACTTGTCGTAGCCGTTCCACCGGTGTTGAGTGTCATCGTCACACCATTAATACCGTCCCCAGTCTGCGCATCAGTAACTTGACCTGCAATGTTACCTGTTCCCGGCGTTGGTGTTGGCGTTGGCGTCCCAGGTAGAGGCGTTAATTGGAAATTGAAAACATTTTTGCCTGTTTTATCCGGGTTGCCTTCCTCAACCGTAATAGC
>JAUPKS010000334.1 GCA_030837315.1 Planctomycetota bacterium | reverse complement strand
TCTGGAAAAACTCTACAAAAATATAGAAGATTCCTCCATCTTACTTGGACACGGATTCCGGGGTTATAAGACCTCAGGGAGGTTATTTGGTAAAGGCAGGGTAGCGTGGTCAGATGATAGGAAAGAGGCGCATTTAGACATGCCCGCCCAGGCATTGCACTACTACACAAAGGGCGATACAGAAAACGTATTCAACATCATCAAGTGGATATATTCTGAAGGTGGGAAACTATCGAGGATAGATATTGCCTTTGATGACAGGATCGGACTTGTGACCATGGAGCAGGTGGAATCATCTGTGAAAAATGCCGACTGGGTATCCAGGGCAAGGTATTTCCGGGTATATGATGGTGGCATGAAAGAAGGCGATGAGATTGTAATGAAGGGCAAGACGGTAAAGATCGGCTCAGGGAGCAGTCAGATAAACCTGAGGATTTACGACAAGGCAAAAGAACAAGGCATCGAAGACCAGCACTGGACGAGATTTGAGTTGATGTTGAGGGATGAGGCCTCAAACGGTGCGATAGAACTACTCCTCGAAGCATATGCCCAGAGTACCGATACGTTTGCGCTCTCAGCCGTAGGACTTTTAAGGGGTTTCTGTGATTTTAGGGATGTTCAAAGTGATACCAATGTAACGCGAAGGGTATTATTGAAGTGGTGGTCTGACTTCGTGTCAGCCGCCGAGAAGTTAAAGATCATACGGCAAAAGACCATAAGGAACATAACAAAGGTCGTGGATTGGATAGAAAGACAGGTGGCCCCGAATCTTGCTGTGTTAAAGGAATTTTACGGTGTGGGATTTCCCAACTTAATCCAGTATCTGACGTTTAAAGGCAAGGAACGTTGGCGATCCGTCTATGAAAACTTACTTGCGGATAATATACGGATGTGCAGGGCTCCTTGAAAGGGGGTATCAAATGTGCCTAATTAATAATAGTAAGATGGATATATGCGGATTTTGCAGGAATTTTTATCAGGACACCGGGTGTGATGAATTTGCATTATTCGGGGTCTGTGCCAATGAAGGCTCTGGGAAGGTTTTAGTGAAGTATGGTGAACAGGCATGTGGGCTATTTGTGGATGGGATTAAGTCCATGATAGAGCAATGTTTCAGGAAGGGGTTTATTAATCCCCCGGAGAGAAAAGTTTAGCGGTCTGTTAAGGAATACACATTGAAAAAACTCATGCTTGTTTTGTTACTACTCAGCGGGTGTGCCGTCATGAACAAAAAGGAAATCGATATCCTGGATTTTGAGACCGGGGAAATCCAGGAACCAAGGCAGGAGGAGGCCCAAGGAGAACAGCAGTATAAAAAGAATACCTTTGACGATGTGTACCTGCAGGACGTAAAGCCTATGATAAAGACAGAAACGAAAACACAGGAAGACACCTATAAGGTTGAAATCTTTTCTGAGTCCATATCCCTATCGGAATTTTGTTCCATCATGCTCACAAATACGGAGATATCCTTTACGTCTGTCGTAGACGTACCCAGCGTATACGTAAACATCTCTGGAGAGTATACGAAGGGTGAAATTATAGAGATCATCCAGAGGGTCTGTAACGGCGTAAGCTGTAAATTCGTAGAATCAAAGAACATTTACACCATAGAAAAAGAGGTAGAAGGGAATATCTCCAGCATGGGGGTATTAGGTTACCGGTGTAAGTATGTCGTTCCCTCAACCACGGAGATCATAAATTTCCTGGGCAAGATAAAAAACGTCTACGTGTACGTTACCGGGGTAAACGTGGTCGTGGTCGGGTCAAAACAGGACTTAGAGGTCATGCAGGTAGATAAGGAAGGGAACGGGGAGACCATACCGGTAAAATTTTGGGATATCAAAAAGGTATCAGAGATAAAGAAGGATGCCATGATTGAGGTAGAGGTAAGAGTACAACCGGCAATAAATAAAAGCACCGGTATGCCATTGCTCAACACAAACGCAGCTTAATACTGGAATAATCCTGGAATTGGCCGTTCCGGGATAGCCAAAAAAAGAAGTAAAGACCCGTTGACCGTATACGGCGGATCAATGGGTCTTTTTTTTGGCAAAGGGGGGAAGAAAGATGATTGTTTTACCTACGCTTAAAGAAATGTTCCACGAAATGCCACGCGGATTCGAAAATGTGCATGTTTTTACCGACAAAGACGGCAAGCCTTATACATCAATAAAACGTAGTTTTAAGACCGCATTAAAAAAGGCTGGAATACGTGACTTTAAATTTCACGACATGAGACATACCTTTGCTTCTCATTTAGTAATGGCAGGAGTTGACTTAACGAGCGTCAAAGAACTGTTGGGGCATAAATCCATAGCCATGACTTTAAGATATGCACACTTGGCGCCAGGGCATAAGAGAAAGGCAGTTAATATGCTTGATCAAGTATTGAGAAATAACCAATCAGAAGAAAGTGTTCACAATTTGTTCACAATCCCACAAACTAGTTCACGCCAAACAAGTCATAAGTCTTTGCAGGACATGGTGGGCGCTAGTGGATTCGAACCACTGATCCCTTGCGTGTGAAGCAAGTGCTCTAGCCGCTGAGCCAAGCGCCCAAATTATTACATACTTACCTGTAAACATTTTATTAAAAAAGCCTGCTCATTTCCATCGCAAAATGAATAAAAGATTCCAATGCTTTGGCTTGTTGTATCTGAACAGCAAAGGAACTTACCACAGGAAGTAATTGACCTGTTCTCTATAGAAACGGCACTTTCTGTGAAATACCAAAACAAGAACTCGTTGATTACATCTTGAGCACTATCTTTTTGAGTTATTTCTTTTATACATGACACGCAACAAGAAAATCGTAACAACAAACGAAAGGGTAAATCCATTAGCCAGTGCAATGATAGGATTCTTTAAATGAATTCCATAAATCAACCACAAACTACATCCCACTAACAAAAGGGTCAACATTATTGGCGAAACATCGCTCAATTCCCTTGTCTTTATGCCACGTATTATTTGTGGTATAAATCCTACCGTTGTACAAATTGCGGCAATAGTTCCGATTATAGGCCAAAGCATTATTTTACCTCAGAGATTTTTACTCAGGATTATCCAATTTTGCTGGATATAAAGCACTATCATGATATGATAAAAACCGTAATAACTCTAAACTTCTTTATTAACCCATGAAGAGGGAATAAAAAGGTTAAGAATTTTCTCCAGACAAATCCAGAAATGATTATTATATTACCAGATTTTAAAAAAATTTCATTTCTAATTTAAACATACGAAAGGATAGATAGTAGATGGGAATTTGGGAAATTATTTTATTTACGATTTCACTCATTATCATGATTGTGGGAATGGCTGGTATCGTAGTGCCTATAATACCCAGCACGCCACTGATCTGGTTTGGGGTATTTTTCTATGCGATATTTACGCATTTCGAAAAAATCACGTGGATGATACTGCTAATTTTTGCGATGCTAACCATTTTTTCTATCGTACTTGAAAACCTTGGAAATATATATGGTGCGAAAAGATTCGGAGCTACACGGTGGGGAATTATTGGTTCAATAGCGGGCACGGGCGTTGGATTTTACATGGGTGGTCCTATCGGTTTAATATTAGGGCCAATTATTGGTACGATTATTTTTGAAATTATTGGGGGGAAAGATTACACGGGGGCTTTAAAGTCAGGCTTGGGTAATTTTGTTGGTTTTATGGGCGGGTCAGTAATAAAAATAATCATCGGTCTCACTATGATTTCTATATTTATCTGGAAGGTATTTGGCAGTTAAAAGTTTGGAAAGAGGATATAGTAAACGAATAGTATCATAGAGAAATGGAAAAAGAACAAAAACCAGATAAATTCAAAGAACAGAAAACGACAGTTTCAATCGTAACTCCTTTTGGTGAAGGCGGTATTGGTAAGATTGTCGTGTCTGGCCAGGACGCATTGAGTATCGTCAACAAGGTATTTCAAGGGAAGGGAATTGCCGATCTTCGCGAAGCATTAAGCCATAAGCTCTATTATGGACATATCCACCACAGAGGACAGAGGATAGATGAAGTTGTTTTGCATATCATGAAACAAAGAGACAGTTTTACCGGAAAAGATGAGGTAGAGGTAAATTGCCACGGCGGCATTCGTGTTCTGATATCTATTTACGAATGCATAGAGTCCACGGGCGCAGAGGGCGCTCCGTGGACTTCATTGCTATCACAGTCCCTTGAAAACAACAAAATAGATCTTGTCCAAAAAGAAGCTCTCCAGGAGATTGTCCAGGCACAGACAAAATTAGGCGTAAAGGTCTTACTTGATCAATATGCAGGGGCATTATCAGCAGTGCTAAGAAAAGGACTGGAAATCATTGGAGGGATCAGGCGGTCTTTAAATAAGAATGAATCTTATCATAATGGTGCAGTCCACCCTCACCTATCAAGGAAAAGGCAATTAGACAATCAATCGCTAAATACAATCCCCTCCTCTCACGAGGGAAGGCCAGGGGGAGATAACCGGTTAGATGAAAACGATGCATCAGTTTCTGCTTTGACAGATACTATCAATAGCCTATTGAAAACAGCTTCTTTTGGTATGGCATTGACCGCGCCACAGGTGTTGGTGATTTTGGGTAAACCGAATGTGGGCAAATCGACCATCATTAATGCTATTCTTGGGGAAGAGCGCATGCTTGTGCATCATGAGCCGGGAACGACGCGGGATTATGTGAGCGAGTTTATTGCCGTTGATGGCGTTCCCTTTGAACTCGTTGATACGGCAGGCATGCGGGATACGAACGATATGCTGGAGGCTATGAGTATTGAGCTAACGCAGGAACAACTTCGCCGTGCTGATAAGGTTTTAGTAGTATTCGATAACTCCAGGCCTTTTGATCGAGAAGACGAAGGGATCCTGGGTGCCCTAAATTCATGGTTGACTTCGAAAATTTCTGGAGACTTACCACAAAAAGTAAACACACCTTCGGTAATACCTGTCATTAATAAATGCGACCTGCCTGCAAAATTGGACAAATTAAGAATTGAATCAGCCTTGTATCAGCCTATATGCAGTTTGTCAGCCTTGAATAAGGAAGGGTTTGATAATTTAAACAGGAGGCTTGTGCAGGAATATGATACTGCATACAAGCCCATGCGGCCTCTGGTGTTTAATGAAAGGCAGTATCTTTTATTGGCAGAAGCTGATGTCTTATTAAAGCAAGCACAAGAGTGCTTGATCGCAAAAAACAAGCCTGGTAAGACACTTCACGTGATTGACAAAGTGCAGGGTATTTTTACTGCATGCTTAAAAGGGTCTCAATAGATCAAGTTAGATACGGGCGTGGAGAATTGTTGCGTCTGATTTTCCCTTTAATAGTGGCCAATGTAACGCCTCTCGCAGCTGGACATAGCTTTCTGCACACCGTCGGGCAAGGCTCCTTACCCTCCCAATATAACCAGTACGTTGCGTAACACCGATAGCGCCACGGGCATCCAACATATTAAAGGCATGTGAACACTTCAAGACATAATCATAGGCGGGCAGTACCAAGCCTTCTTTTAAAAGTCGCTGGCATTCCTTTTCATATGCATCAAAAAATTGGAAAAACATAGTAGTATCTGCTACTTTAAAATTATATGTAGAGAATTGAACTTCGTCCTGTTTATGAATATCTCCGTATGTGTAGCCTTTTACCCATTCAAGGTCGAAAACAGATTCTTTTTCCTGGATGAACATGGCGATGCGTTCAAGTCCATAGGTAAGTTCCAGGGTAATGGGTTCGAGTTCAAACCCGCCCACTTGCTGGAAATAGGTAAACTGAGTGACCTCCATTCCATCCAACCACACCTCCCAACCAAGGCCAGTAGCACCAAGGGTGGGCGATTCCCAGTCGTCTTCGACAAACCGTACATCGTGCTTCACGAGGTCGATACCTAAAAATCTTAAACTATTCAAATAAATATCCTGTGCATCATCAGGTGCGGGTTTTATAATTACCTGAAATTGGTAGTAATGTTGCAATCTATTGGGATTTTCACCGTATCTGCCGTCCGTTGGCCTTCGAGAAGGTTCTACATAGGCACACTTCCATGGTTCAGGACCTAATGCCCTAAGGAATGTTGCGGGATTAAAGGTTCCTGCCCCTTTTTCAGTATCGTAGGGCTGCCATATCACGCAACCATAGTTGGCCCAGTAGTTTTGTAGTTTTAGGATAATTTCCTGAAAAGTCATGATAATTCCGGCAAAAAAGTCTTATACTAGACGCTTAGCAAAAATTGTAGCGCCAATCCCTTATGGTCGGCATTTTGGCTGGGAACTTCGCCGTGAGCTCAGTCGAACGACAAGCCGCCCGAGCTACAGACTCTACCCCGTTTTGATTAGGTATTAGTATACTAAAATTTGCGATTGGAGTTTATCATGATGTGACTACCGTGTCAAGCATGAATCATACCTAATTCTGCGCTGAAATTCTTTAACATCCAGTCAGGTATGGATAAACAAAATTTGTCCATACCACTCTAGAAACCCGCACAAATAAAATTGATTTTCCTATACAGTGAACTTATATTGACAATATATTACAGATTTGTTATTTTGTGACATTTTAGCTGTTTGAAAAATTGCCTTTAAATAAACCACCACTGCTTGTTCCCAAACCCCTGTTTGGGAACACCATTGAAGAGAAACTGAGTTTCTCGTCCATTACGCTCCCAAACAGGAGTTTGGGAGCGAGCGGTTGAAAGATATTTTCAAAAAACTAAATTGGTACGTTGTTTTTAGACTTTATTTTACCTGTGAAAATTAAGAAAATAGATACTTACAAATTCATTTCATTGAGGAGTACCGTATGACCGAAAAAATGAAACAAGAAGAGGGTTTTGAGTTTCAAGCGGAAATAAAGAAATTATTGAACATCCTTTCCCACTCCCTTTATACACACAAGGAGGTTTTCCTCAGGGAACTTATTTCAAATGCATCCGACGCCTTGACCAAGATGAAGTTTTCCTCCCTTACCAATACGGATTATGAAGGGAAAGACATCCCCTTTGAAATTAACATAGATGGCGACAAGGAGAAGAAAACCCTGACAATTACTGACACAGGCATTGGCATGACGAAGGATGAAATCATCCAAAACGTTGGAACAATTGCAAAATCGGGGTCACTCGAATTTATAACAAACTTATCGGAACAGGCGAAAAAGGACTCAAATATTATCGGCCAGTTCGGTGTGGGTTTCTATTCTGTATTTATGGTGGCTGACGAGGTCAGGATCAGGACGAAATCCCACAAAAAGGGTGAACCTGCTTATGAATGGCATTCGGATGGGACGGGGAAATATTTTTTAAATCCGATTGAAAAAGAAAATCGGGGAACGGAAATCATCGTCCACCTGAAAGACGAGGAAAAGGAATACACTGAAAAGACACGGATCGAATCCATCATCAAGAAATATTCGAATTTTGTAAGCTTTCCCATTATGGTTTGCGGCGAACGGGCAAACCAGATTACTGCTATCTGGAAAGAACCCAAAAAGGAAATAAAAGAGGAGCAGTACAATGAGTTTTATAAATTTATTTCAAACACGGAAGATACCCCTCTTTTCCACCTGCATACCTCTGCTGAGGCCCCAATCCAGTTTTCCAGTATCTTGTATTGCCCATCCACAAATTATGAAACCTACGGCTTCAAAAAATTGGAACATGGAGTTCATCTGTACTCCAATAAAATCCTGATTCAATCTGACTGCAAGTTGCTTTTGCCTGAATATTTGCGGTTTATCCATGGGGTGGTAGATTCATCAGATATTCCTTTAAATATTTCAAGAGAGACATTTCAGGACAACAGGATAATCCACAAGATGAAGAGCGTCCTTGTTAAGCAGGTATTAACGCTCTTACAGGACATGGCCAAAAATGAGAAGGAAAAATATGAAACCTTCTGGAGACAATTCGGACGGATTCTGAAAGAAGGAGTGCACTTTGATTTTGAAAATAAGGATACCTTAGCGCAGTTGATGAGGTTCAATTCCTCCATGTGCAAGAGTCCCGACGAGCTTCTTTCTCTCAAAGAGTACATAGACAGGATGAAACCAGACCAGAAAGAGATTTATTACATAACGGCGGTAAACCGCGAAACGATGGAAAAAAGCCCTTATCTGGAAATATTCAGGAAAAAAGACATAGAGGTGCTGTATTTAACAGACCCGAATGACGAATTTCTCCTTTCCGGGCTTCATGAATTTGAAAAGAAACCCATCCGTTCTGCCGACCAGGCAAATCTGGACTTGCTAAAGGATAGCGACAAGAAGATTGTGGACACTACGGAAGAGCCTCAGAATTATGAGGAGTCCTTTAAGCATCTCCTGAAGACGATCAAGGTCACTCTGGCGGACAGGACTATTGACGTGAAAGAATCGAACCGGCTGGTCGACAGCCCATGTTGTCTTGTGAACCCAGACGGCGTGCCCAGTGTTCACGTCCAGAAATTAATACAAATGGTAGATACTAATTACAAGATATCCAAAAAGATCATGGAGATTAACCGGAAACATCGGATGATCCAGAATCTTGCCAGGATGAATGAGACCCCCAGCTATCAGCCCTTGATTGAAAAGATCGTAAACCAGCTCTTCGAGAATGCATTAATGCAAGACGGAGTCGTCTATAACCCCACGTCAATGGCGCCCCGCCTGAATGAGCTTCTGGAAGAATTGACAAAGGCAACGCTTGGGGAAGCGAAGAGGATTATTGTTTAGTGTTACGAGAATAACTTTGCTTTCGTTAAGGGGAGATAAGGCAAAAAAGGACAAATCTTTATTGATGACAAATGATTTGCCTACGACATGATATTACAAGGTATCTGTAATACCGAAAAAGTTTGTGTCTTTCGTATTTTAGTTGATAGGCATTGCCAATAAACCATAACTCTTTATTATTACGTACCTTATTTCTTGCTATTCTGTCTCTGCCTTACGGATAAAGGGATTAAGGTATAGTTTGTGCCTTTTCGCTATATTATAAAAGGTTCCAAAAGCTCGCTAATCCTCATAGTCCTTGTCTCAAGCGATACTCACTATTATAGTCTTTGTTTTTACCTGTAATAATAAGGGATTTCAGATTATCGGTAGTATTAATTCAACTTTTTTACGAAAGAACTCTAATTTTTGAAAACAACTATAGATAGACCATTACATATGGTATGTGCGTACGCGGAGGTGGAGAATTTGGCAATAATGATCACGGTTTATCAACCGAACCCTGAGTTATGGATAGGATAGAAGAGGAGGAAAAAGTTATGAAGTGTGTAATCTGTCACGGTGAGGTTATTAAGCTTACGGATGTAAAAGAAGAAGTTGTTGTTGGCAATGACGTAGTATATATCCCAATAAAAGTGCCCGTCTGTAAGACCTGCGGTGAGAGATACTATGATAGACGAACCATGCAGTTTTTGGAGGAAGTCGGAGGAAAACTTAATAAGACACGAGCAGGTCTAAAGGAAGTGGGCAAGGTACTCATGTATGAGGAAAAAGGTTAATAGGTGAAAAAATTATCATGGAGAAAGATGTTTCAGGCAATTCAGCCAGGATTGGAATATCCGAAATACTTCGGATATCATCCCAAATTTGGACAAAAAGCGAAACAGTTCAGATATGAAGTATTTAGACTTGAGAGACAAGGTCACATCTCAAATTATAAATAATTGGCTAGAAATCGTTATATTTACGTAACAGAAAATATCAATATTTATTATTATTTAAGATGCGCCTCTTTACGCTCCCCAGGGTTTCAAGAAAGGAAAGACGGTCTTCAAACCCTAACCATTTTCATTAATGGTTCAAAAGAATATAATGCAGGTCTTCTGCCTGATGCTTCTTCCAGCGTGAGGAGCAGGTTTTTTTCTAATAGTACCCTTGTAAATCTAGCCGCACTCGCTGTAGGAATCCCACTGTTCGTTGTGAATCTGTTGTTTCTAAACACCGGATTTGTAAATACAAAGTCCAATGCATTGACACTCCACTTAGAAGACAGGATTTCTGCGAATACCGTTTTCATCTCTTCGTAAAGCGCCCTTATATTTTCTGCAATAATGAGGTTTCTGATTGCTTGCTGTTCAACAGCTTTCAGAAAAAAAGAACACCAACCTTCCCAGTCTCCATACTCGGAAACCTTCCTCATGGTGTCAATATAAAGGTCTTTATTATCTTCCAGATACCCACTTATGTAAAAGTGCGGCGCCGATAGCGTTCCTGAAGCCCATAACATCAAGGTAATCAACATACGCCCAATACGGCCATTACCATCTTTAAACGGATGCAATGCCTCAAATTCAATATGGGTAATGGCTGTTTTTACTAACGCTGGATGTGTACTTTGGTCTATGTAGTGAAAAAGATTATCCAATCCTTCCTGTAGTTTTTCAGGACTAATGGGAATAAACAGTATTTTGTTCCTTAACTTATCAGCCAAGTAGTTTTGTTCATTCTTAAAGGCGCCTGGAGATTTTGAAGCGCCGCGCCCAAAAGACAACAACCGTTGATGGATGCCCTTAATCAGCGATTGGGACAAAGGATAACCATCTTCCATTGCTTTTTGCGTAGCCCTCAACGCCCGTTGATAAAGAATCGTTTCGATAACTTCAGATCTTACATTTACGGTTTCACCTGTTTCTGCGCCATGGTCTGCCTCATATTTAAGAATTTCATCCATGGTGCTTACCGTACCTTCCATTCTTGAAGATATAACAGCCTCTTGGTTGCGTAAAGGAGCCAATAGTATTTCGCTGTTGTGCATACTTTTTAACATCTGGTCATAACGAGCTACAGCATCAACTGCTTTTACCAACGTTTCAACAAATTGCCCATAATCCAGGCTCTTTGGTGGGAATTTATCGTAATGGTAGTTTACAGCATTTTCTAAATTGAGTTCCATATTTTGGTTCCCTTGCGTATTTGTCGTCAATATTTGCAAATATATTAACACCAAAAATGCTAGTAGTCAATATTAATTGCTTTTTGATAGGCAAATTGGGTTGTTCTTAAAATGTTTAGCTCAAAGTTGTTTGTCTCTCGTTATTTCGTTTTTTTGATAGACAAGTCTCCCGGGGTTTCAAGAAAGGAAAGAAGGTCTTCATCGTCATTAAATATATTTCGCCTTTCATTCTCTCGGGAAAGGACGTGGTAAAAAGCTCCTTCATACTCAATTCGCCAAGGTCTTGCCATGGTTCCATATTATACATGTTCTGTAAAGATTGTTATAGTCAAAATGTGTCCCCAATAACCTTCTACAGACTTCCGGCTTCCAGAAAACTGAAGTACCCAGTCCTGTTGAAGACGATGTGGTCGAGCAACTCGATGCCTACGATTTCACCCGCCGCTTTGAGCTGGGCGGTGATGTTGACGTCGCCTTGCGACGGTTCAGCACCACCGCTGGGGTGGTTGTGGGCAACGATGACAGCCGAAGCCCGGTCGGACAGTGCATCCGCGAAGACTTCGCGCGGATGCACCGGACTCCGGTCAATCAAACCAATCGAAACGACTCTGATGTTCAAAATCTCGTTCGCTCCGTTGATCGTGGCACAGATAAAATGTTCCTGCTTCCGGTCGGCGTAGTGCCGGACGTGAGGCAGCAGGTCCGCCGGGGTTGTAATCTTCGCACCCTCCGGTTTGATGCGGCGGCGGGCAAACTCAATCGCCGCCAGAATCAACGTGGCTTTCGCATCGCCTACGCCTTCGAACTGCATCAGGTCTTCGGCCGTTACTTTCAGTCCCTTTTCGTCAATGAGCCTCGCCAGCTTTCCGGCGAGTGTCATCACGTCCATTCCCGGCGTGCCTTTCCCTAGCAGCACCGCCAGCAGTTCCTGGTCGCTCAAGGCGGGAGCGCCTTTGCGGAGAAGCTTTTCTCGCGGGCGGTTAGATTCTGGAATCTGGTCAATGGTCTTGCTCATAGCCTCACGCTGCGAATGTCAAATGGTGCTGGATCACCGTTACGGCCATGATGTCGAAGATGCCGCCGGTGTCCGTGTATTTAGGATCGGATAACTCCTCGTAGCGCCCGCGCCCGTCGTAGGCCTGCTGAATCTCACCGTTGACCTGCCCGCGATATGCGCCATCCAGATAGACGCGATCTTCCTGGTGGGCGGTGACGGTGCTGCGGATAACCAGGTCGGCGGACTTTTCCTCGGTGACCTGTTTGATGTAAAGCGCTTCCTCATCGCTGATTTCGAACTTCGCGCGAATCTCGGCGATCATGTCCTGAACGGAAACCTGCTTAGGCGGTGGGCCAGTGCCTTTCTTGCTTTTGCCCGGTTTCAGCTTCACCGGGCCGTCGCTGGTCGTGACACCCTGATACGCGACTGCAGCCTTGATGACCTCCGTTTGCCGAATCTGTTTCATCAGGTCGGACACGCTGCCCTGCTTAATCAGTTGCGGGCCGACGTATTCGGCGAACGTGGCGAATTCTTTGATCTCCGGTGTATAGGTGAAGAAACAGGTAAGGAAGTGGAAACTCTTCACGAAGCGGGCGAGCAAATACACGAAGGCCTTGCGATCCTCCGGTTCTGCGATCTTTGCCTGGAAGCGCGTCCGCAGCGCGTTGACTGAGAATTGCACCTGGGCGTCTGTGCCCGTGGCGAGCAACTTTACAAAATCGGCGGCATCTTTCTGTGTGAACACCCCCGCCGCCAGAATCCCGGCGTGCAATTTCAGACAAAGCCCATGATCTGGCTCTTCCGTCTCAAACGGCGTGCCTTTGCGGTATTTCGCGAAGGCCTTGAGAATGGACTTGGCGTTGTT
>JAUPKS010000333.1 GCA_030837315.1 Planctomycetota bacterium | reverse complement strand
TTTCAGCTCTTCCCAAAATTCTCCAACCAATCGCGGCAATTATTCCGCCATCTTATGTATTTGAAGGAATGAGAAGCGCTGTGTATTCAGGTAAATTTTCAGTTTTCCATCTCGTGATCGGCATAAGTATCTCATTTGTGTATTTAATTGCTTCATGCGTATTTTTCCTCTATATCTACCGCATTGTTCTGAAAAGAGGACTTATTGCCCGGTTAACGGCAGAAACTCTGTAAAATCCGCACAAAGATATGAGGCACATACGAGGGAAAGGGTTGTTTTTCAGGGGAATTGAGAGGATATGTGGATAAAAGAGGAATAGAATTACAAGAATGACGATTCCCGTATTACTCGGAGTGCAGGCCTATTTTTTTGTTTTTCCTGCAAGATAGATCATGAGAATGGAAATATCCGCGGGAGAGACTCCTGAAATGCGAGATGCCTGCGCCAGGGAAACAGGACGGATTTGGAAAAGCTTCTGGCGCGCTTCTTTTCTGAGTTCAGAGATATTCTGGTAGTCAACCCAAGGAGGAATTTTATAATCTTCCATCTTTTTGAACTTCTCTATTTGGATTTGCTGACGTTCAATATATCCCCTATATTTTACCTCAATTTCTGCTTGTTCTTTTACTTCTTTTGATAGGTGTCTTTGGCTTAGTCCGGTGTCCATAGCAAGCACATGATCAAAAGTTCTGTCCGGACGACTCAATATTTTCGACAGAGAATCCGGTCCTACCATTTTTTTATCCATATACGTCAGAATCTCTGCAATGACATCTTCTTTTTCGCGTAATTTACACCACTGCCGGTCTGAAATGAGTCCATAGCGATATCCGTATTTCATTAACCTTCTGTCGGCATTGTCATGCCTTAGAATAAGCCGGTATTCCGCACGGGATGTAAACATACGATACGGCTCTTGCGTTCCTTTTGTAACAAGATCGTCAATCAGGACACCGATATATGCATCAGAGCGATCCAGGATAAAAGGTTCTTTTCCCTGTATCTTCAGTGCCGCATTCATGCCTGCCATGATTCCCTGGGCAGCGGCTTCTTCGTAACCAGAGGTTCCATTAATTTGTCCGGCATGGAAAAGGTTTTCTACGAGTTTCGTTTCCAGGGATGGTTGAAGTTGAGTCGGTGGCACAAAATCATACTCGATGGCATAACCGTATCGCACAATTTCTGCTGATTCCAGGCCAGCGATAGAATGAACGATCGCCTCCTGAACGTCATGGGGCATACTGGTTGAAATCCCATTGCAATAAACCTCAAGGGTATTTAACCCTTCTGGTTCCAGAAATACCTGGTGCTGATCTTTTCCTGAAAAGCGTACGACCTTGTCTTCCAGGGACGGGCAGTATCTGGGTCCAACAGACTTAATCTGTCCCGTATAGAGTGGTGCACGGGACAAGTTTGCCATAATAATTTTGTGTGTATTGGGGTTCGTATACGTAATATAGCAAGGAACTTGTGAACAGGTAATCGTTTCTGTTGAAAATGAGAACGGTTGGGGATTTTCATCTCCGTACTGTGGTGTGAGTGTCTTATAATTAATAGTACGACCATTGAGACGGGGTGGAGTGCCAGTCTTGAGGCGTCCCACCTCAAACCCGACCATTCGTAAGGAATCCGACAATTTTTCAGATGATAGCTCTCCAATCCTGCCACCAGAGGTTATAAACTCACCAATATGGATAAGACCTTTTAAAAACGTTCCCGTGGTAAGGATGACCGCCCTTGCTTTATATTTTAAGCCACTTTGACCAACAATCCCGACTATCTTTTTCTTATCAATAATAAGATCGTCGACGACTTCTTGCCTCAAAAAAAGATTATTTTGGCTTTCCACTCTTTTTTTCATGGACAGTTGGTATGCTTTTTTATCGGCTTGGGCACGGGGAGAATGAACGGCGGGACCTTTTTTGGTATTGAGCATGCGGAATTGGATACCTGTCTCGTCAGTTACCTTGGCCATCTCACCGCCAAGGGCATCAATCTCCCGAACCAACTGACCTTTTGCAAGGCCACCAATTGCGGGATTGCATGACATCTGTGCAATCGTATCCAGATTTATTGTGAGCAACGCCGTACTCATACCCATACGTGCAGATACGAGTGCCGCTTCGCAACCTGCATGGCCGGCTCCGACTACAATTACATCAAACTCGGTGTGCATATACTACTTTGCATGCTCAACAAAACGTGTTTCTCGAATTACGGTAACGACGACCTCCCCCGGATACTCTAGCTGTCCTTCAATTTCTCTGGCAATGTCGTAACACATCTTGGCGGCTGCCTTGTCATTGGTCTTATCGGGACATACCATTACACGGACTTCCCGCCCTGCCTGAATGGCATAGGCGCTTTCGACGCCACTGAAAGAAGTTGCAATGCTTTCAAGTTTCTCCAGCCGTTTAATGTACTTCTCTAACGTTTCTCTCCTTGCTCCCGGTCGTCCGGCAGAAATGGCATCGGTTGCACTCACCAGGACGGTGTATACAGATTCTACGGGTGTTTCTTCATGATGGCCACCAATCGCATTAACCACTTCTGGTCTTTCATCATAACGTTTCGCAAGATCCGCGCCAGCGACGGCATGTGTACCTTCCATTTCTGGACCAATAGCCTTACCAATGTCGTGCAAAAGACCGCATCTTTTTGCCAGGGGAACATCCAGTTTTAATTCACCAGCAATAATACCCATAAGATTACTGACTTCGATAGAATGCTGCAGTTGATTTTGCCCATAACTCGTTCTGTATTTTAGCCTGCCAATAAGTTTTATCAATTCCTGGTGAATATTGTGAACCCCTAATTCAAAACACGTTTGTTTCCCCGTTTCCTGGATAACTTGTTCAATTTCCTTTTCTGTCTCTTTAACAATTTCTTCAATGTGCGCGGGATGAATCCTCCCGTCAAGGATCAATTTTTGCATCGATTGCCTTGCTATCTCACGACGAACGCTGTCAAATCCGGAAAGAACGATTACACCGGGGGTATCATCTACAATAACGTCAATTCCCGTTGCCTTCTCAAAGGCACGGATATTCCTCCCTTCGCGCCCAATGATACGTCCTTTCATTTCATTATTGGGGAGTTCAATTGAGCTTACAATATTTTCAGCCGTATGCGTTGCTGCGCATCGTTGGATTGAAGCGCTTATCAGCGATACTGCAGTCTGTTCTGCATTTTCCTTTGCTTCCGTTATTTTTTTCGAAATCAATTCGGCACATTTGATGTCGAGTTCATTTTCCAATCGACTTAATAAAAGTTTTTCAGCATCTTCTCTGGATAAATTGGAGATTCTCAGGAGGGCTTTATTCCCTTCTTCTATGGTTTTTTCGAGTTCCAACCTTTTCTCGTCTAATTTCTTTTCTTTCACGGAGAAATTGGCAGAAAGCGTATCAATATACCTTTCTTTTTTTGTCAATAATTCCATCTTTCGTTCCTGGTTATCTTCTCTTTTACTTAACCTCTTTTCTTGTAACCTCAATTCCATCTTGGTTTCTTGCGTTTCTTTTTCAAAAGCCTCTCTCCGCTGATATAATTCGGCTTTTGCTGCCAACTCAGCTTCTTTTTTAATTTTTTCAGCATCTTGGCGTGATTCTTCAATGAGATGTTTTATCTTCTTTTCGCTGGCCGCTTGCTTCTTCCTGTATACAAGAATACAAATAATGTAACCAATAGCGATACATGCCGGAAGAAGGAGGTATGCCAGTATTTGAAATAGTTGCATTCTATCGTATAAGCCGTTTTATCGGGCTCATCCTCCAAAAATAAAAAAACAATTTTAGGCTTAATAAGAGATAACAGTGAGAAACGAAGGTCGAGAAAAATGAAACTTTTTGAAGAAATGCTGCCTCAGTGAAATGTCGATTTGAGCAGAAACAGAATGGGAAATGAATAATGGGCTCTTTTAGAAAAATACTTCTTATAAAGTAAGTATTCAATCTTGGAATACGCTGTCAGCACTTATAAATAAAGTACTTATGCAAAACGTTGCATTTATTATGAGAGATATCCTCATCTATTTACTGTGCTTCTTTAAGATTAGTTAGATCGTACTTATTAAATTTTTTCTTCAAGATCCACAAAAATTATCGTTACGTGATAATCGCCAGACGCAAACAGTATATCGGACATTCAGAAAAATAATCGTCTGCT
>JAUPKS010000052.1 GCA_030837315.1 Planctomycetota bacterium | reverse complement strand
CCAGAAAGCTTCATGGCATTTTTCTTT
The DNA here is from genome assembly GCA_030837315.1 of Planctomycetota bacterium. Classification (GTDB taxonomy): domain Bacteria; phylum Planctomycetota; class Brocadiia; order Brocadiales; family Brocadiaceae; genus Brocadia. The sequence continues at coordinate 11,328 of JAUPKS010000052.1, read as the reverse complement.
GGAAAGGTGACTGAAAACTTTTACTATACCCGGATAGGCATTATAACAACAGGAATTCCTTTATTATACAACCTTCTTTGCACGGCAAAAACCGTGTAGTTGTGAAGCATCCGTGAAAGAAAAGATTCGTTCGGAAAAATAAGCTGTCCCCCGAAGAAAACAGGACTGGGAAAACGCTCCAAAATCTTCAGGGTAATCTGGACAATCTCATCGACAACGTCGACACCTATCGCATAGAGACCTTCGGCGTAATAACCATTCTGCTGTACGAAATTTACATAACGGTCCAGGTCATTTTTTATCTGGGTCTTGAGGTTCTCTATCTCTGAGAATCCTTTGAAATTACCGGCATCAACCACTCCGACCTGGACAAAAATAAAATTCTTAAATGTCTTTTCGAATATGCGAAATACACTGAAGAGGGTATGGAGTTCTCTCCCATTAAAACCACTAACAAGCAAGACTGCTGTCTTAGCCGATGGATCAAACTCATGCGTTTTATCAGGAGTCAGTTTTGATCCAGAATAACCAGCCACCTGGACAAGGTTATCCAGTTTGCTCAGAAGACGGCCGGTTTTATAATAATGCCCCTTTATAACTATTGCTATCCCAGCAAATGTGCCGGTAACAAGGAAGGTTATCCACCCTCATAAAGACGTTAATGCTATAAAACACAATCAGAAATAGAACGATATTCAAAACTAATCAACTCAACAAAAAAGATGCATCGTGCCAGTTACCCTTGGCCAGTAGGGTTCGCTTTGCATCGGATGCCTAAGGGGGTGTCCTCAATCTATACACGGCATCCTTAGATATGTCCGAAGCAGGAAAAAGAGGTAAGGAAATTGAAAGGACAGGTAATTGCTTGCGACCTTATTTTAACTTTGCTCTTCCACATTGCAAATTGAGGTTTTTATTCCGGGATGTAACCGTGGTTTCAAAAATATACATACGTGATTATTTTTTAAATCGCCACATTTTACACAAAACCTATTATACGATTAATACTTTATTACGGGGATTGCCAACTGATTTCCATTAACTTCCTGAGCGCGCTTTTTGCATTACCCGTATCGATAGATTGCACAGCGATTTCCAGACCTTCCTTAAAGTCGTCTGCCAATCCTCCAGCAATGATTGCAGCCGCCGCGTTTAAAAGCACCACATCTCTTTTTGGACTGCGAATGCCATCCAGCACCTCCCTGATTGCCATAGCGCTTTCATCCGGGGTATTTACGGTCAATTCAGAAAGCCCTGCCCTTTTAATGCCAAAGTCTTCCGGATTTAAATAATAACTTTTTATGATATTCCCGGCAAGCTCGCAAACTTTGGTTTTGTCTGTTATAGTTATTTCGTCTAAACCGTCTATTCCATGAACAACAAAGGCGTGGGTATCTCCCAGCATTTTTAATGCCTCTGCCATAACGAGGGTCATATGCTCACTATAAACACCGAGGATACGATGGGTGGCTCCGGCAGGGTTTGCTAAAGGACCAATGATGTTGAATATGGTACGAATCCCAATTTCTTTCCGAGGACCGATAGCGTATTTCATTGCCTGATGCAACAAAGGAGCAAAGAGAAATCCAATATTGGCCATAGCAATACATTTTTCTACCGTCTTGACATCAGCTTCAATATTGACGCCTAGCCGTTTTAATACGTCTGCACTTCCGCACCGGCTAGAAGATGCCTTATTGCCGTGTTTTGCCACCTTCAGGCCAGCACCCGCAACGACAAAGGCAGTTGCCGTGGAGATGTTGAATGTATTTTTGGCGTCTCCACCCGTTCCGCAGGTATCAACGACAATACCGTCACCAGCCTGTATTCTGACAGCCTTTTTTCGCATGGCTATGGTACATCCTGTTATTTCATCGACGGTTTCTCCCTTCATACGCAAGGCGGTAATAAAAGCGGCAATCTGTGCTTCGCTGGCGGCGCCTTCCATGATTTGCGTCATTACAGTCCGGCTTTCTTCAAGACTTAGATGCTGGTTGTTTACTAACTTAGAGATGGTTTCTTTTATCGACATACATGATGGAAACAGAAGTTTTTTACTTGACGCAGAATGCGATATAAATTAAAATGCTGTTTTTCCCAAATTATAAAAATAATTTACAGAAAGGATTCATGGTCTATTTATGGCGAAAATGCAAATAACCTCAGACGAAAATATACGAGAAGCCTTGAGAAGATTTAAGAAAATGTGTGATAAAGAAGGCATCATTAATCAGGCAAAGCGTATAGCATATTTTGAAAAACCTTCAGAAAAAAAACGCCGCGAAGAAAGTCGGCGGATTAAAAATATTAAAAGATCTCAAAAATTAGGTATTTCCGGTCTGGCAAGCCCTGCGCGTTCTCAAAAGAGTACGTATTCTAAATATTCATCATTTTAGGTATTGACTATCCACGGCAGCTTTTGTGCATCGCCCCACAGGAGTTCCAAATCATAAAAATGCCGCATATCTCTGTCGAAAAGATGTACGATCACATCACCATAGTCCATGAGTATCCATCGGGCATCGGAGTATCCCTGAATACCTACCCAATGGATACCATAACTATGCAACTTTAATTCTATCTCGCCTGCGATACTCTGCAATTGTCGACTATTTAAGCCGCTGCAAATAACAAAGAAATCGGCAATAAAGGTCAAATTCTTCACATCAAATATAAGAATATCTTCAGCTTTCTTATCGTCGGCAATTCTAGCGCAAAGGATTGCAATCTCTCTTGAATCTAACGTTTTTATTCCTCCCGAAAGTTTATCGCTGCTTTGTGCCAAAATTTTCACCAAAATCAGCCTCGTATTGGGCAGCGGGTTTTACTTCTGACAAACTGCTTCCACAATAGTAACAAAATCTTGAGTATCGAGGGTTTACATCAAGACAATTCTCACACCGGTGATACAAAAGCGTACCGCATAAAACACAGAAATTTGCACCTTTTACATGATTGTCGTATTGACAATTTGTATTAGGGCATATTCTATCATCCCTATCTGTAATTATCGTATCAGACATAACTATCTCCCATTTTTAAGGGTATTTTCAAAATTGGACACAGCCTTGCATGTAAGGGCGAACGATCGTTCGCCCTTACAATACCTCTGTGTTTTTTCCCTTTTAGTGAAGGTGCAAAAAGGCGCCTATTTTTGGTGAAAATTTAATGATAATTCCGGCAAAGACGACGGATACGATTGACATAAGTTTCAGCAGGATGTTCAAAGAAGGGCCGGATGTATCTTTGAAGGGGTCTCCTACCGTATCGCCCACAACAGCGGCCTTGTGTGCCGGAGAACCCTTTCCTCCAAGCACGCCACTCTCGATATACTTTTTGGCATTATCCCACGCTCCACCAGCATTTGCCATAAAGACCGCCAGCAAGAACCCGGTGGTTAAACTGCCTGCTAAAAGCCCTACGATACCTGGTACGCCCAGTATTAAACCCGTTACAATAGGCACCAACAAGGCCAGGAGAGAAGGAACGAACATTTCTCGCTGTGCCCCTTTTGTACTAATCGCCACACACGCGGCATAATCGGGCTTTCCTGTTCCGTCCATAATTCCCGCAATTTCTCTAAATTGCCTCCTGACTTCTTCTACCATGCTTCCTGCGGCACGACCTACGGCCTTCATTGTCATAGCACTGAAGATAAACGATGTCAGACCACCCACGAACAAGCCTATCAACACCTTTGGATTAATCAAGGTGACATCCAGGTAATACATAAGATCTGATAATTTTGCACTGGCTAAATCCATAGATGTTCCAGCGACTTGAATGACCGTGATCCCCGACTTTTCTAACCCAACTTTTATTTGTTCAACAAAGGAGGCAATCAACGCCATGGCAGTTAGTGCAGCAGAACCAATAGCAAAACCCTTTCCTGTTGCAGCCGTTGTATTTCCTAATGCATCGAGTGCATCTGTTCTTTCCCTGACATAGGGCTCAAGACCACTCATTTCCGCATTACCACCGGCATTATCAGCAATGGGTCCATAAGCATCCGTTGCCAGCGTTAACCCCAATGTGGAAAGCATACCAACTGCTGCAATGGCGATCCCATAAAGGCCAAGCGAAATATTTGAAAAACCTCCCGCAAAGGCATAGCTCAATAAGATCGCGGAGGAAATGGTTATGACAGGAATAATCGTTGACATCATTCCTGTGGCGATACCATCAATGATCACCGTGGCCGGCCCTGTCTTTGCCTGTCCGGCAATACCCTTTGTCGGTGAGTAATTGGAAGAGGTATAGTATTCTGTGCCCTTACCAATAATAACCCCTGCGATTAATCCTGTCACGATGGAACCCCAGACACCAAAGTTTTGAGGCAGCATATATTTAATGATTGCAGCTGAGGCAATCAAGATCAGGATTGAACTGAGGTTGATTCCCTTTCCCAATGCCTTCAGGAGTTCTTTTTGGGACGCCTCTTCCTTTGTCTTAACCGCGTAAATTCCTATAATGGAAAGGAAGATACCTAGCCCTGCCAAAATCATAGGCACAACCATTCCGGCGATACCAAGACCAGCAGTTACACCCAACGCCGCACAGGCCAGCATGGAATTATAATACGATTCATACAAGTCTGCACCCATACCTGCTACGTCACCGACGTTGTCTCCAACGTTATCTGCAATGGTAGCAGGATTTCTTGGATCATCCTCGGGAATGCCCGCCTCTACTTTACCCACTAAATCAGCACCCACGTCGGCAGCCTTTGTAAATATGCCACCACCTACCCTTGCAAACAAGGCCTGAGAGCTGGCACCGATGCCAAAGCACGGCAGCATCATGGCCATATCAAGCAGGGAAATGTTTGTAAATTTACGGAACACAAAAAACCATAAAGAAATGTCTAAAAGTCCCACACCCACCACGATTAACCCCATCACAGCACCGCTTCTGAATGCAACCTGGAGTCCCTGGTTCAGCGATTTCCGTGCACCTTCTGCGGTCCTTGAACTCGCACTGGTGGCTGTCTTCATTCCCAGGAAACCAGCAAGTCCAGACAAGAAACCGCTGGACAGGAATGCAAAAGGAACTACTTTAGACTGGGCATGTAATCCAAAGGAGATCAATAGCAGCACAAGAAAAGCGCCGACAAAAAATATACTTACCACTTTGTATTGTTGTTTCAAATAGGCGTAAGCACCTTCCCTGACGTGCCCGGCGATCGATTTCATTTTGTCATTACCTTCGGGCGCCCTCATGACCTCTTTGTAGAATTTTCGGGCATAAAAAAGTGCGCACAGTGCGCCAATAGGTGCGATCCACCACAATCCAGGTATTGTATGCGATGTCTCTCCCGTTACCTTATGCGTTGTACCTTCCAGTTCAAACAAAGGACTTTCCTTTTGCGTGGATTCTCCAAGCTCGAACACGGGTTTTTCCCCACTCGTCTTTGGGGCAGGCTGCGCCTGGACGTTGCGAGAAAACAATCCCGATCGTGATACTCCAAAGATCAAGGTTGTTAGCATTAAGAGTATCATGACAATGCCAACACGGTTATTTCTAAAAATTAGTTTACGTAAAAATCTATCCATCAACTTACCTCATTCTCCTTTCTGTTTTCTAACGATTTCATTGCATTTACCAAAACATTACACGTAGCTTTACTCCCACGCGTCTTCCTTCGGGAAACGGTGTAATTGCAAAGACTCCCTTTTCTTTTCAAGCATACTGATAAATTCACTTACCTGCGCTGAAGCATCTTCCGGATGACTGGCACGATACGTTTCCCATTCCTTCGTGGCTGACTCCGTATAGCGGAGCGCCCTATCAAAATTCCCTTCCTTTTCAGCACTCAGCGCCGCATACCATAAAGCGTGACAAACTGTTCTTTCTATGGCCAGAATATTATGCAATTTGGGGGCATGTAAAAGAGACTTCCTTAGCCAGTAGAGCGACGACTCGTAATTGTCTTCTCCTGCATCTTTCTTTAACTGTTCTCTATAATAGGACGCATATTTAAAAAACCGCTGATCGAATAGATGCAAATACATATATCCCAACTCAAAGAAAAGATCACCATTGTCGGGGTTTTTTATAGCCCCTTTTTTTGCAAAGTTTAATCCCGTATATATCCACTTCCACTTGTTCTGTGGTGCATCCCAGTCATTGGCAATATTATATGCTATATTCCATGATTGGAAAATCCAAACTGCCGGAAAGTTCGGTTGTAACTTAGCAATAAGATTGTTTATGGTCAACAGCTCATAATATTTTTTTTCTTCGTATCGGGCAATGGCCCTTGCCCAGAGAAAATCTACTGCAATCCCCCTAAAACCTCCCAGGAGAAGCAATGGAACACTTTCGGTTGGGTCATAGCGCAATACGTCAGTTCCCGGTGTATTGCGGAACGAAACAGTCCATGCATGTACAAAAAAGATACCACACAGTATTATGAATAAAAAAACAATCCTCTTCCGGTGTCCCAATGTTTACAAAAACTCTCTTTTTTTAAATATGATAGCGGATATAAAGAGACAAATACCTGCATATACGGCGGTATATCCGAAAGAAACCCCAACGGTTTCTATAGGGATATTTATGCCTTTCAGGAGAAATTTCAGACTGTCAAACCTTTTAAAATCAGGCAAAACAAACGAAATCCACTCCAGGGGCTTTTTTATAAGATAATCCATATAGACCAGAAGTATATTGGGTTTTTCAAGCATAGCCGGCAAGACATGGTCATGCACATCGTTGCACTGAATGAGCAAAGAGAAATCCTTGATATACTCTAATATGTGCCCGCACAAGAAAACAACGAAAGCAGACACTATACTAACTGGTGCAGACAGATAGGTGGATCCCATTACAGCAATGACTATTATTAACAAAAATTTCAAAAAGGTTATAATCACTGCCTTTGTATAATTTGACACAAAACCTTTTTGTATCGAAAACACCTTAACATCCTCCTGTGTTACACCAATATAATCAGTTGGATGTACAGGGAAAACCGTAATATGCATGACACTATTTTCCTGAACACTTTCCGTGTCGATCTTTACGATGAATGGCTTGTCTACCCTTGCCGGCAAAACTTCGGTTTTCGATCGGCGGAGATTCGTGTCCTCTACCCTCACAACTAACGGGATCGTGTCAACAAAACCCCGACTACTTTCTATCTTTGGGCTAAACTCTGCTTCAAAGGCGGATTTGTTTGCGGGTTTTTTCCGGAGATCGGAAAAGGTCCATCGCGCAATCCCGGCCCTTCCCCCCTCAATCCATGTGATTCCCTCTCGTGCGTGGTGCAATTTGCCCTGAATATCAAACTGTGACGCTGCAAACTCAGTCCTTGCCTTTACTATGCCTCGATACTCTTCCGGTAAATTCGACGCAAGGTGTTGAATAACGGCCATGTTTAACAGGCCCAAAATTGCCAGCAGGATGGCAGATAACAAAGCAAAACCCAGTATTTTCCCCATAATAACTTTCACCCTTGCTATGGGTTTCGATAAAATACCGTAGATCGTCCTGTCTTCTATTTCATGGGGCAATGATGTGGCAGAAAGAAAAATAACTCCTGCTATACACAAAAGCACCACGATCTGGAAAAACACTACCAGCATCATCTTTATCCTTGCATCCGGCTCATCGGTTGTTGGGATAACCGGCAAAACCAGCATGACCAGGAGGCCAAGTCCAATCAGGACGTAGAGTGTTTTCTTTCGAAGCGCCTCCCGAAGGGTATTGATGGCAATGGTTAATGTCATTGTCCTGCAAGGAAAAGAACCGTTTATCAACGATGTTGAATGATATTTATAAATAATTCTTCCAGAGTAGCGGAGGGGTGATTGATAGATACCACATTTCCGCTTCTCCCCTCAATAAACGACTTTACTGCCTGAATGTCAATCTCTGAAAGATTCTTTACCATAAATTCAATGACATCTCTTTGAGAAAGCAATTCTTTAACTCCGCCTATTACCTGCAAAACACCCTTGTTAAGGATGGCAATCCGATCGCAAATATCTTGCACATCGGCTAACAAGTGCGAGCTGAGGACAACGGTCTTTCCCTGTCGTTTAAATTCGAGTATGAGGTCTTTCATCTCACGACTCCCGATAGGGTCCAGACCGCTTGTAGGCTCATCCAGTATCACCAACTCCGGGTCGTTTATAATGGCCTGTGCCAGCCCAATTCTTCGTAGCATCCCCTTTGAATATTGGTTTAAGGGGCGCTTGCAATAGGAAACCAACCCCACATCATGGATCAAGGTATCTATCCGTCTTTTTCTTTCTTTTTTTGGAATATCAAAGAGCTTTGCGTAAAAATCCAGAATTTCTTCTGCATTAAGGAATTTATATAAATACGACTCCTCAGGGAGAAAACCTATTTTCCTTTTAACCGTTAAATCGCCGGAAGGATACCCCAGCAACCAAGATTTGCCGCTGGTGGGGAAGAGGAGACCGAGCAATAATTTTACTGTGGTTGTTTTACCCGAACCATTGGGACCAAGTAATCCAAAGATCTCTCCCCTCTCGATAGTCAGATTAAGATTTGTTAAAGCGGAGGAACTTTTGCGTCTCCAGAAATCCTTGTAGACCTTGGTAAGTCCTTCTGTTCTAACTGCGAAACTATCTAAAATAGTTGTAATCTTTCCACCGTAATAACATGCATATATCTATTAAAAGTATGGAATAAATTTCAATCAATGTAATCAAAATTATGAGATAAGTCAAATACTATTTGGGGATTAAAGATTGGGAGGATAGAGAGGACAAATACCCGGTTTTTCCTGATGACGATGTGGGAAATTCTATACCAGTGCCGGATAATTAAAATCGTTGGCCTTTTATTAATAAGCTAAATCGATGGTTCGGTAGTTATTACGAAAGCATTGTTCATAGTTAGAAAATTCAACGTTTTTTAACCTCTTATTACTACAAGAAATCAACAACACACAGGGAACCGAAAAAAACAGGAGAAAAAAGAGATCCCTTGGAATTTCCCTTATTCAATGTGAAAACGGATATGATCCGGTATCAAGAAAAAAGCCTTGCAATTGCTTAATGCATTCCCTAATATAAATAAATATTTATTGCTTTTTAATACTCTTACAACGAAAGCAGACGAACCGCTTAAAAAAGGTTTTTGCGGCTTTTCCATATATTTACCCTGATACCAGGTAAAAACACTAGTAAAAATCGGTAAGCCTCTTTCGGATACAATCATGGAAATATTTGATTCTCTTTGCCTGATTCCGGATATTTTGCATCTTCATTCCGGATAAGCAAAGGGACTCGTCTCTATAATTACATTTTCTCAATATCACTCAGGAAGAACCTTCGATGTCTTTTCACAAAACATCAGGTTTGTATCGCGCGAATTATGAAAAACAATAAACCGGGTTGGCAGTTATTCCTGAATCGGATCTTTGTCTGTTCACTAGCGTTCATAACACTTTCGTGTTCTGCCTCACAAAAATCAACGGAAATAAGCGAGCCTCCGAAAGCAGATGCTTCCATTACAAACCAGGAAAAGAAAATCGTTGTATCTGAATTCATCTTAGGTGCCGGCGATGAAGTGGAATTAACGGTATACCGGCACGATGACCTTCATAAAAAGGTTCGCATTCCACCCGAAGGCACAAACTCCTTTCCCCTCATTGGTGAAATACAGACAAAGGGAACGAGCATACATCAGCTACGCGGTAAAATTAAAGAATCCCTTTCCGTTTATCTTGTAGACCCGCAGGTAAGTTTAGAAATTACGTCATTTAAGGGCCAGAAGATCTTCGTCTTGGGAGAGGTAAATACCCCGGGAGTATATCAAATTGACACACCAACGACCATAATTGAAGCAATCGCTAAAGCAGGTGGATATACCCTGGACGGAAAATATAACAGTATCGTGTTGATCAGAGGCGGACCTGAGAAACCGGAACTGAAGATGCTTGATTTAAAAAAGACCTTCGCTACAGGGGATTTATCCCAGAATGTTTTTTTGAAGAGCGGGGATGTTGTATATGTCCCGCGGACGTTTATTTCCAATGTTGATCGCTTCTTCGAACACTTTGAGAATATTGTTCGACCTCTTGTATGGACCGAACAGGGTATCGTTTTGGGCGACCGTATTGATTCAGAGGTTTTTCAGGGAGCAAGAAGCGCACCGACACAAATTGTAATTTCGCCGCCTTAGGGCAAATTATTGTAACATCTAATTCATTTATACCTATCAAATGTTCCCACCGCTCAGGTGTCACACAGATCAACTATATAATTGAGGTTGTCCATTGAAAATCGGTAGCAGGCTGGTAAAAAATACTGGATTCGTCTTCGTTTCCGGGATAGCCACCAAATTATTTTCCTTCTTTTTCATTGCCTATGCTGCACGGGTTCTTGGTCCAGGGGATTTTGGCTTGTACGCACTTATTGGCACCGTGACGTTTCTGTTTTCCTATTTTGGTAATCTGGGCATCGGGCCGATGGCCATAAGAGAGATATCCAGAAATAAGCATAAGGCACACGAACTATTTAATCATATACTTTCCCTCAGAATGACTCTTGTTATTTCGAGCTATCCCATTCTCTTGTTAGTAGTTAATCTTCTCGGATATCGAAAAGACATTAAAGACCTTATCTATATTGCCGGATTATCCACGATATTTGCTACATTTTCGGGTTCTTTAGGAATACTCTATATTGCCTTTGAGAGATTTAAGATTCCATCCCTCGTCTCCATACTCGTATCCTTTTTGAGTAATGCCTCTTATATTCTCGTTCTTTATCTTGGTTACGGTTTGAAGGGTATTATTTGGGTTTCATTATTGGAAGGTCTATTAGGTGCAGTGATTTCAGGCCTGTGGGTAAGGACAAGATTTTTTAAATACAGCCTTGCCTTTAATTCCGCACTTTGGAATGATTTACTGTCGCAGTCCTTGCCTTTTGCTATTCTTTCATTCTTTCAACAAGCCACTATGCAGATGAATACCATTCTTCTTTCCAAACTTCCCGGACTGTTCCCTGGAGAGATAGCCATGGGATACTATAATCCTGCCGCATCAATCTGCAGGACCGCCTTGATGCTTCCCGAAAGTCTTAGGCAGGCGACGCTTCCAAGAGTAGCCTCAAATGCTGAAAATCTGGAAATGGTTAAGGGAATCATAGACAAGGCTACCCATGTTCTCCTTATTATGATAATCTTCCCACTGATTCTGATGACTACGTTTTTTCCAAAAGAGATAATAACCATAATATTTGGAAAGGAATACCTGCCATCAGCCCCTGCCCTGACCATCATGGGTTGGGCCTATGCCTTTCAGGTCTTCAATACCCCGGTTAATGTAACCCTTGCTGCAACGAGGGAAAT
>JAUPKS010000332.1 GCA_030837315.1 Planctomycetota bacterium | reverse complement strand
CAACCCTGTCCCAAATGGGTTTGTGCTTTTGGTCCTTCTTCTGAAATATGTAAGTAGTGTCCCGTCAATCCACGATTGGGCAATAGCAACTGGATACCTCTGTAAATACCCCCTATCAACAGGATGATGAAGGGTGTTACGAACAGGTCCTTTGATTTTGTGAATTGCACCATATAGATTGATATAACCGTTTACATAAAATACTCGTGATGGGATTCTCTTAATCGTTTTTGAATTAAGATAGGTACGGACAAACAAGTTTGTCCATGCCACCCTACAGCCTGCATAAATTAAATGAAAATCCTCTGCGATTAAATTATATTCTATATAAAGACTATTTGTAAAGAAATCAAACTATTTGTATGTTTTATTGAAAAAAGACCCGAAAGGTTGTATATTTTGGAAATTAATGGATCTGGTTCTAGAATGAGAAAAGAGAAGTAAAATTTAGCGCAACATTACCTCAGGCCAACAAAGACATGACTTATGTTATTTTGCTTATTATTGTTTCTACGATAACGGGATTTTTGCTTACCTATCTCCTGGCATCTCGTTACTCCATCCTTGAAAGATCTGGTTACGGAATAACGATTGGATTAGGACTCTATACATGGATTGTTTATCTATTTTCATTACTGTGGGGACTTCAGTTTAAAAGTATATACATCGCCGCAATCTTACTTGTTGTATTTTGTACTTTAATACTCACCCTCAAATGGGTCTCTTTTAAAGAAAAGATACTGTTTGAAGTAATTGAGATAAAAAACGGCTTTTTTCTCAATAAGGTATCCTATTTTGCGCATATTGCAGTATTTTCTTTTTTTACCACGATATTCTGGCGACTGTTCTCCAGAACAATCATCTGGAAGGAGGACGGCATGTATATTGGCCTTCCAAACAATTATGGAGATCTGCCGCTCCATCTGGCCTATATCACATCTTTTGTCTGGGGCAATAATATCCCTCCTCAGGACCCTTCTTTTGCCGGGGAAAAACTCGTTTATCCATTCCTGTCAGATTTCCTGTCTGCCATTTTTCTTAAATTGGGTTTGGATTTTAGAGACATATTATTCATTCCCGGTCTATTACTGACTATTTCTCTTTATTGTGTCCTCTATTACTTTACCTATCGTTTGACAAAAAAACGGCTTGCTGCAATTATTTCGCCGTTTCTATTCTTTTTTTCCGGTGGGTTTGGTTTTTATTATTTCTTCTATGACCTAGTAAATACATCTCATAACCTATGGCCATTTCTCATGAACCTCCCGCGGGATTATACAAAGATTCCGTCTTTGAATTACCATTGGATAACACCATTAACATGCCTTAACATACCGCAACGGGCTTTTCTTTTTGGTTTTCCGATTACCCTGTTAATTTTTTCCCTCCTATACACTGCCATCGAACAAAAGAGGTGGAAAGAATTCCTCTTTGCAGGCATCCTTGCTGGTGCGCTTCCTTTCCTTCATTCACACAGCTTCCTAGTGGTACTGATGGTCACCATACCATTAGGCCTTATATTCTGGGGCTGGCGTAAATGGTTTCTGTTCTTTATGCCTGCCTTTATACTGTCACTCCCGCAGGTGCTGTACCTTTCCGGACACATTGGCGGTGGAAGCTTTTTCAAACCCAGCTTTGGCTGGATGGCAGGAAAGGAAAATTTCCTGTGGTTCTGGTTAAAAAATACCAGCCTTTTTTGGTTACTGGTTATAGGCGGATTTGTAACCATTTTTACAGCGAGGAACAGCCATTTTCCCCTACGATTAGGATTCTATTCATTGCCGTTCTTGATACTTTTTCTGCTACCCAATCTCGTGCTCTTTGCGCCGTGGAATTGGGATAATATAAAAATATTGATTTATTGGTTTCTCGGCACAACGCCCATTGCGGCTCTTGGACTAACTTGGTTATATGAAAATGGGCGCTTCAAGGCACTTTCAAGGGTGGGCTTTTTCATAATCATGTTTTTTCTTGTAGCTGCAGGGGGTATTGATGTATTTAAATATGCCATACCCCCTCTGACAGAATGGAAGGAATTCAGTGCAGAGGAAATAAAACTTTCCAGGCGTATTTCTGTTGAAACGCCGCAAAATGCAGTTTTTTTAACTGCACCAACATTTAATCATCCTGTATTTATATCTGGTAGAAAGTCATTGATGGGTTATCCTGCCCATATATGGAGCCATGGTTACAGCGATGCCCATAGGCGCGAGCAGGACGTCCAGACGATGCTAAAAGGAAAATCTAATGCCATTGCACTGATAAACACGTATAAACCATCTTACGTTACGATTGGCCCACACGAAAGGCGTATTGGTGTCAACAAGGCATTCTTTGACACAAATTACCCATACACTATCACCACAGAAAACTATAAAATTTATGACCTTACCAACCAGAAAGCCAAGCAACCATACTCCACTCTCGTGAGTAATAAGCAAAATCTGTTCGATCAAAAGTATGGATTACGTTTATGCTATTATGATAACATAAATTGTGAAGGTGAGCCGGTATATGAGGAGATTGTGGAGTCCATTGAATTTGATTGGCCCAATGAAGGGGAAAAGCCCGTGTCAAGCCCATTTAGCGCTATTTTAAAAGGCTCTATCAATATTGATACCGCAGGTAAATACACATTTAAGATAACGTCAGATGATGGTTCCTGGCTTTAT
>JAUPKS010000331.1 GCA_030837315.1 Planctomycetota bacterium | reverse complement strand
CTGCACGCACGCGCTCTGTAATGCACACCACCTGAGAGAATTAGAGGGGGTGTGGGAAGAGGATAATAAGCAGCGGTGGGCGAAAGAGATGAAGGCCTTGCTCGAAGAGATAAATCGTGCAACAAGCGATGCCGGGGGAGTGTTGGGAGCCGCCGAGTCTGAAAAATACCGGCAAAGGTATCGTGCGATATTGCAAAACGCAGAAGCCGAAAGCCCTCCCCCTGATGAAACAAACCGTAAGGGGAAAAGGGGCAGGGTGAAAAGGACAAAAGCCAGGAATCTTCTGGAACGATTACGAAAGTATGAGGACGATGTGCTGAGGTTTATGGACAATAAGAACGTCCCCTTCACGAATAATTTGGCGGAAAACGATATCAGAATGACAAAGGTTCAGCAGAAGATATCGGGCTGTTTCCGTTCTTTGGACGGGGCCAGGATTTTCTGCCGCATTCGCAGTTACCTCTCAACCTGTAGAAAACAAGGGGTAAATTTGAGCCAGGCATTAAAAATGCTATTTCACGGCGAAATGCCTGATTTTCTTCGCTCGTATCGATTGTGAGCGAAAATACGCTGAATAGTTACTTTTTATTAATATACAAGCCTTCGATGTAAAAACCTTTATAGGCAACTTTCAGGTTCAGGTCGTATTCCTGTCTCCAATTTCGAACCCTTCCAGGTGCCTGAGAGGCTGGAGGAAAGCCCAGGGGAACAAGGGCATTATCAATCCGTGTCACAATATCACTCTCGATAATGCCATCAAAGCCGTCGGTATGCCGGTAGCGGACCATACCGGAGATATCAACCTTTCCGCACGTCTTTCCAAACACAATGTTCCCTTCCTCGGTATCGAAACTTCCATAACCACCGCTCACCTTTACACCATTAATATCCTTTGCATCGAACGTGATAATATTGATAACTGCCGAAAATGCATTTTCTCCATACACGGCAGAACCAGGCCCACGGACGATCTCTATCCTTTTAATATTTTCTACAGGAAAATCATCAAAGTAAGTAAATGCATCACCATCGAGGGGGCTATTCACAAAATGTCCATTAAGCATCAGCCGTACTTTCTCTAAACCTACAAGTCCTCGGACGGCGGGGAATACCGTCCCAACACCACCCCCCGCCTTTAAAAGTTCAAACCCGGGTACTGTCCTCAGGATTTCCACAAAGGTGCGGTATCCCAAATTTTTAATCTCCTCGGCCGTAATCACGGTAACGATGCCCGGCGCCTTGCTGGCAGGGATCTCCTGCCGTGTGGCAAGGGCTATCGTCTGATCGCACGCCAGCCAGAGACATTCCATTTCGAATTCTTCCTCAAGAACAGCGTCGGTATGAGATGTATCTTTTCCATAATTACTGGAATAGTTTTCAGTTATGTGAGTTGTTTCTGTGCCTTCGGCAAAAATTTCGGATGAATTGAAGAAAAGGAACCCTATTAGGAAAAGGTTTAAGGAGGGGAAGATTAGAGATAGACCATTCGTTGCGCATGTGGTCATGGAAAATATCCCCTAATTTCAGAGCAGATGTTTAAATGAAAAGTTAATAAGGTTTAAACACTCTATCTTTGCAAAACCACTTTAATGACGCCGCTTTTTGACTCATTATAGCCAGGCAAAAAATACTGTCAATTTAAAAAATTTTCATAATTCTTTAGCCAGGTGAAGTTAGGCAGGGTGGATTATTAAGCGAATCCACCATAATGTTTGGGTTCAATCGAGGACGATTGAACCAGCAAGAAAAATACAGAAGGTGGATTCGGTGTAAAAACCAACGCCTTAATCCACCATCAGAACTGATAACTCAATCCAACAAAAAACGTTCTTTCTGGCCTGGGGAAATCTTCCGGTATAGATTCAGGCCCAGGGTCACTATAGTCCTTGTCAAGCAGGTTGAACACTGTTCCCTGAATCTCCATAGTCTTAAAAAATTCTTTTGCAATAACAGAAAGGTTGAGTAAGGCGTAAACGGGTAAGTCGTCTCTTGAGTCACCCTGTTCCCTGGAACGTGTCCCACTGACAAAGGTACTCAGGTTGGTATTGATGTATTTCGGATAGTGAACATTTACACCGAAATTGCCGTAGTGTTGAGCAACAAATGGCATGTCATTTCCACGATTGTCTTCGGGATTTTGGAAGGTATAATTCATAAAAACGTAATTGTCGCTGACTATATTCACCTTCGTCTCCATCTCGATGCCCTGGACACGGGCATCTCCAAAATTTTCATACTGTGAAGTCCCCTCGGCCGTTGGCCGGATATGTTGGACAATGAGGTCTTCGATGTCATTATAGAAATAATTAATACCGCTCGTCACATATTTGTTAAACTGATAACTTAGCCCAACCTCGTATGTCCTGATCGTTTCCGGGTCCAAATCTTCATTTCCCACGATAGCTGGATTATTAATGGTAAACATTTCCGTGAAATTGGGTGCCCTGAATGCCTCTCCATAAAGGAGCTTGAGCGATGCATTCTTCATGAATGCCCACGTTAAGCCGCCGCGTGGGCTGGTAACATTGCCGAAATCGCTGTATTCATCATACCGTACCCCTAAAGTAAGGTTTACGGTATCGGTAATATCCCAGGTATCCTGCAGATAAACCGACCATAACCTTCGTGTGGCTTCTTTTATAAAGGGATATGTATCGGCTTGATCCTGGAGGCTATCCAGGGGATCTAACGTTTGTGGATTATAGGTAGTGAAAAAGTGTGGATTGGTTTGATTGCTCCAACGATATTCGAATCCCACAGTAATGAGATTTCCATCAAACAATTCATAATCAAAAGGAATTTCCGTGCCGGCAACCTTTTCGTTTATATAAGCGTTACCGATAAGTCCGTCGGGATACGTATTAATTGTGTCAATGTTACCATCTCCATCTGTGTCTAAGGGTAGATGTGTGTTCTCAGGCAATGCTTCAATGTAAGAGTTCCTGTCAAACTGATCGTAATAGAGCCTCGGCCTTATCGTAAATTTCTCATCAAAGGTCTTTTTATATCCAACTTCACCAAATACATAGTTCTGTTCAATATTCGATTCATCAGCCAAGGCAAATTGAGGGCTGATAAAAGGTCCCATGTTTTTATTAATATACAATCCCTCAACGTAGAAACCCTTGTAGGCAACTTTCAGGTTCAGGTCGTATTCTTCTCTCCAATCATCCACCCTCCCCGGAGCTTGTGAGGCGGGAGAAAAACCCAGGGGAGCAAGGGCCGTATCAATTTGTGTTACAAGATCCCTCTCGACAATGCCATCAAAGCCGTCGGTATGCCTGTAGCGAGCCATACCTGAGATATCTATCTCCCCATAAGTCTTCCCAAACACAATGTTTCCCTCCTCCGTATCGAAGCTCCCATAACCACCGCTTATCTTTATACCATCAATATCCTTTGCATCAAACGTGATAATATTAATAACCGCCGAAAATGCATTTTCTCCATACACGGCAGAACCAGGGCCACGGATGATTTCTATTCTCTTTATATTTTCTACAGGAAAATCGTCAAACACATGAAAGGCGCTACCCGTGCGAGGACTATTTACCAGGTGACCATCGAGCATCACCCTTACTTTCTCTGAACCTGCAATACCCCTTACGGCGGGAAATACCTCCCCTAAGTCCCCCTTCTTTAAAATTTCAAATCCGGGTACCGTCCTCAGAATTTCCACAAAGGTGCGGTATCCTAAATGCTTAATCTCTTGGGCCGTAATCACGGCAACAACACTGGGCGCCTTGCCGACCGGGGTCTCATGCCGTGTTGCAATGCTTACTTCTTCATTAAACCCAAACCAGATGGCCTCTGTTGAAATTCCTTCTGTCAGGGCGAACTTCATATCGTGGTTATGTTTTTTTTTGCTATTGGATAAGGTCTCCGTGGATTGAATTGTTTCCCTGATCTCAATCGAGGATG
>JAUPKS010000051.1 GCA_030837315.1 Planctomycetota bacterium | reverse complement strand
TGTTTGAGACCAGAATCAACGGAACACGAACGCGCTCAACTGCCCGGAACAGGATATCCACGATCACACCGGGAAATGCATCAGCATCAACGAGTATTTGCATTCTACGTCCTTCCGAATATTAAACCCAATAATCCTGATTCCATCCCAAGTTCTTCAAAAAAGTTACGGTAATGATTAAAAAGCCCATCGCCGTCTTTTTTATTGTCTTAACGAAGATATTCCGTCTCGAACACTATCATATTCCTGTACACATCATACCAATCGGTTTCATCCTTCTCGTACTTTCTGAAAATCCCCCAGCAAAAGAGATCCACTGCCTGAAGCCCGGCATTTTCATGCGAACGCTCATGATAAATATTCAGCAGCAATAAAGCTTCCATCTGGTTTTCTACATAATTATTGAAATCACGAATCTCTTCTTTATTCTTGCATAGCTTCGTCTATTTCACTGCCATTATGAAAATATTCATCAATATTCTTTTTTGTTTTACTCATAATATTTTCCTCTAATTTCCTACCTTTCGTGTTCTTTCCACCTTATCGGACAAATCTTCACGGTTTTATCCCTGCCTGATATCCATACTTCTCCTCCCTGTATGGTACATGGGAAATCCATCGTGCGTTGCGCCAACGCTGCCACTTTCTGAATGGCTTCCGTTGGCAGGTTTATTACCGATAGATTTTTGAACCGATTAATATCGGGATGTATCTTTTTCCACCAGGCGTTTGCGCTATTGCCGCTATAGGTGTAAATAATAACCTCTTTGGCGCGGCCACAGGCCTTGCGGATCTGCTTCTCATCGGGCTGCCCAATCTCTATCCACACCTCAATATTCCCTGTTAAATCTTTTCGCCACAGGTCTGGTTCATCGCCGCTGCTCACGCCTTGCGTGAAGATAAGATATTCATGGGCGTTGAGGACAAATGCCACTAAACGCGCCATCATACGGACGTCATTCTCTGATGGATGCCGTGCGATGGTGAGCTTATGATCGTGGAAATAATTACGGTCTATATCCGCTATATTCAGCTCGACCTTAAATATTGTTGCTTTTATTGCCATAGTTATGATTCCCTGTCCAATGAAAATGCGCTACCATGCAAACGATAAATCAGCATTTGATGGTTATTATTTTATTGATTCATTATAATATAATAATTATGTGAAAAATGAAACTGATATCAGCAATCATTATTCTAGGGGAGATTTTGAAATGGTCACGATAGTAAACAGAACGAAGCATCTTTGCCTCTGTGGAGCGAAAGTCTTTTTTGTATTGGTTCTGTTTGGTACTTGCGCCTTGCCTGCATATACTCAGGAAAATTCGTGGAAGGAACTCAATGATAAAACCACCTCGCTTTTACAAAAAAAGAGATACGCGGATGCCATAAAGGCGGGTGAAGAGGCATTAAAGGTAGCAAAAAATACATTTCCTTCCGGCAATACCTGTATTGCAGATTCAATGAACTTGCTGGGAATACTTTATCGAACCTATGGCAGATTTGCCGAAGCCGAACCGCTCTTTCATCAGGCCCTCACTATTTACAAGGAATCGCTTGGTACAGACCATCCCTCTGTTGCCAAAGTATTCTATGAGCTTGGAGAAAACTTTCTTCTTCAAGACAAATATGCTGAAGCAGAGCCATTTTACAAACAATCTCTTGGTATCTGTGAGCGTGTGTTTGGCCCGAATCATCCCAGTGTTGTTAATGTCCTGAACAGATTGGGAGAGATTTATCAAGACCAGAAAAAATATGCTGAAGCGACACCATTCTATAAAAGAGCCCTGGCCATTGAGGAAAAAACAGTCGGTTCAGGCCATCCCGACCTTGCCTCTGCGATGAACAATCTGGCAACGCTTTATTACTACCAGGGTGAAAACACTATGGCCGAGTCCCTTTATAAACAGGCGCTTGAAATATACGAAAAGGAATATGGCAAAGACCACCCTTTAATTGCAACCATATTGGAGAAAATGGCAGATTTTTATGAGGGAACCGGAAGGAAAAACGAAGCGAAACAATTAACAGAAAGGGCAAAAAAGATTTATTCAAATTATCAGAAGTAAGATATGGTGTTGTTTTCCAGGCGTCAACCTGGTAGGGTGGACATTGCCCACCATTTTGACCCACACGCGCAGCGTTGGGGATATGTGTGGTATTTATAATGTTTGATCTTGCCGGACGGTTATTTATTGGCAGGCAATGCCCTGCCCTACTTGCGTAAGGTTAGGGGAATAGGTATAAAAATCAGTCTTTTTCCCTCCATTTTATTTGGTGACAAAGAAAAAAATCGCCCCTTTTGCTCGAGATCTGCGATAGTGCATTATTCCCCCATCAGGCTATAATGATAAGGTGGGCTTCTCTCTCGCTCAGCCCAACCTACAGTACTATTTTTTACCCTTACACTTCCATGAAATGACCTAACCGCTCCTCAAGCATATCCTTCATGTAACAGTTTATCTCCCACGCATCGGCAATGAGTTTTCCGGTAAAGGGCAGGGTAACCATATATGGGGGCGGACCGAACTCGGGGCATATCGGTAAATATGCTGCGTAGTTCTTTTTGTGATGTTCCGCTATCTTTTCCCACCATCGTATATGTGCGTCAATGGCATCCTTCCACTCCGGCGCTCTCGGATCAGTAATCTGCGGAGAGGTTGCACAGCCAACCCTTGCATGAATGTAATCGGAGCGTTCAATGATGCGGCCAACAGCCCCGTGCTGATCCTGGAGCAGGGAATTGTGTACGCAGCACCAGTGCGAAAAATCCGCAGTGAATCGTATCTCCGGCTCGGCATCAATAATATCTATGGTCGCAGTCGTACAAAAGGCCGCCCTGCCACGATGCGTCTCATGCAACACCTTTACCCCACGTTCTCTGGCAAATCTCTGGGCACTTACAATCACCCTTCTGTTTTCCTTAAAATGCCAGAAATCCTTGCCGCAATGGGCGTTTACAAACAAGGGATTCAGCTCAGCGGCTTCGCCTAGCCCTTTTTCCAGGGATTCTATCTGCACATCAGCGGTCGACCCTTCAGCCCTGACCTGAGCAACCAAATCCAGCCCAATCTCATTGAGCAGGACGCCAAGCCTGTTTCTCCCGGCGCTATCTTCGGGAACAATCATTTCAATCCCTTCAAACCCGGCATCCTTGATTACCTTGAGATTGTCCTCAAGGGTAGGCTTATTCATACCCCACAGGGTGCACAGGTACTTAATTTTCATTCCCGGCATTTTGGGTGGTCAAACCGAGCGTACAATCGAGTTTCTTCTTCGTAAATAATCAGTGATTTTTTCATTTCTCTTATGCCTTCCGTGATAACGTATGCGTTTACTACGATATCTATCAAGCGATATCATATCTCTCCAGTATAGGTAGTTGACCATCCAAGTAATTTTTTTAATTTCTGACTCGGATTGAATTTGAATGCGCACGAGTGCCCCCTAAAATCCAGATAAAAACTCCCCAATCCCGTCAGTGAAACGCCTTGCCCTTCCTTAAAGGTTTCATAAAGCGAGTCAGTTACTCCATCTACCCAGCCAGAGGCCGTTTTTTCATCCGTGTTCATTTTCGTTGCAAGCTTTTGTATAAATTCTTTTTTTGTAAGGGATTTGCTCAATGGTGTTTTACTCCTCTTGGCCCAGCCGAAAACAACTTGTTTTTGGCTAAACCCTATTCAAATATGTTCATTATACAAGGGTGGATGAAGCGAAGCGCAGCCACTAAAAAAAATAACACCGCGAAAGCGCAAATGCCGCAATGAAAAGGGAAGAAGTAAATGGTGGATACGGCGATACAAGACTATCGCCTTAATCCACCCTACCCGCTCTTTGAGAAATCTCAATTGCTACTATTTCTCCCTTTCATCTCAAGGATCCTTTTTGCAGCCTCATCTAAATCCATATCATAAAGCTCAATTGCTTCCATTTCGTCTAAATGTATGTCAAAGGACTTTTCTATATCATGAATCTGCTTGGTATCTTCAATAGTATCAGGTGGATTGACCGTTGACCACATACAACACATTTGATGTGAGTCCGGGTTGTGTTTGTACGCCTTCTGGTACTTTTTGTAAATTTGGTATAATTTCTCGTATATTTCGTTATATTCGTTTTTCATGACGCATCTGCAATACAAACCTCATACTGACCCAATCCGTGTCCATCCGTAGTACTGCATTAACAGTTATGTAGGTTGCGTTGAGTCAAGCGAAACCCAACGAATCAAATTATTCCGTTTAAGTCCCCATTAAAAAAGGGGACCACGAGATAGCGCTCACGCCAATCACGTCGAGTTCCGCCGCCTCAATAATTTTTATCTGTGATTTGGTTAGCTGCTTATCGTCATGAACCCACCAGACCCAGATGTGTGTATCTAAAACAATCATTTCAGCACGGCCCAATCCTCTTCTGCAACGCTCTTAAAGGGGTCAATATACCAAATAGGTTTACCGCGTAACAGGTAACGTTCACCACGTTTCTTCCGGCGTTTGCTACTACGCACAATAACTTCAACCTTATCACCGGTAGTGAAAGGTAGTTCTTTAATAGTAAGCGTTTTGTCCTCAGAAATCGTTATTTCTGTCCGAAAGGTTTTCATGCTTTATCTCACTTCTTTTTATGTGCCAGAATAAAACACAGTTTGGTTACTATTTTTTATAAAGCGAACCTCAATCGACAAGTTGTGAAAATAACAGAAGTAAAAAAGAAAGTCAAACGAGATATTTACCTTTTTAAACATAGTTGAGTTGGGTTAACCCGACCTTCGCAGTTCGAGGGGTAGATAAGCCGCTAAGCCAGTAAATACAAGGGGTCATGTAAAAAGGCCGGCACTACAGCTCGATCTGCCCGGAGGCATAAACCTTGGGCGGTGGTTGATCGGGAAGCAACAATTTCAGGTGCGCTAAAAGGAGAGAAACATCCTTGTCTGGTTGGGTATAGTGGCTCGTGACAATGTGACGTCCATCTGTGGTCGGTAAATGAATATCAATCATTTGAATGCTCGACAGTTTTTTCAAAATCGCGTCGGACATAAGTCCTGAGGCTTGTCCCCGTGCAAGCAGACTGTGCCAAATGAATTTTGCGCTGTCTGCATGCGCAGCCCTATTTCTTCTATCGGGTTGTTTTCTTCGGGCATGGACATTACTAGGGGCACATAACTATTAAGTATACAGATAAGATTATGTATATCACGTTTCCTTAACTTATACAGAATTT
>JAUPKS010000330.1 GCA_030837315.1 Planctomycetota bacterium | reverse complement strand
CTTTTTGTCTGCATATCTCGCAAAAATATGTTTGCCCTTTTTTTGCCATACAATTACCCTCGTATATCCTCTACCACCGGTAAACAGAGATGAACACGGACAAAATATGTCTGTTCACCACAAAGAGGTAAAAAACACAAAGAAGACATGAAAATCAAAAGATGTATACTAAGCATTCATGTGTGGTTTCCGGCTTTTTGAGAAATTATACCTGCCCTGCCTCCTTGTAGATTTTCACAGGTGTGTACACCTTATCGCGCAACAGATTAATGGGTATCCACTCATAATCTTCGGAAACAAAAACTGTTCCTTCCGGCGTTTTATCACTCACTTTGGCCTTGAGTTTTATCTTGTTTTGCATGGATTCAACCGTAACCATATCTCCATTCTGCACAAGCATCTCTTGCGCATCGTTTTTATTTATTTCCACAAAACATTCCGGGTCGATTGAGGTAAGAGCCTTTGAATGCCGGGAATACGTCCCTTGATGATTCAAGCTGGCGCCTGTGAGTAATGTAAAAGGAAAATCCTTTCGCTTGATCATAGGTAACGATTTGGGCTGAACGATCTCAAACGTATATTTTGCCGGTTTATTTTTATCGTAAAAGGAAGATACCCAGTGAAATTCTTTTCTTTTCAAGCGGTCATAATTAATTCCTGCATAGATGGGCGTTATACTTCCTATTTCACTCAAAATCTCTTTTGCGGATAGATAAGAATAAGCATGGCCCATCTTTTTCGCTAATTCACAAATGATTTGCCAGTCTGGTTTGGCATCCCCCACAGGCTGAATTGCTTTATTCAGCGGTTGTACGGTCATCCCCATATTGGTAAATGTTCCTTCCTTTTCGGCAAACGTAGCAGCAGGAAAGACCACATCTGCCAATTGTGCCGTTTCCGTCAGAAAAGTATCCTGGACGACGATAAAATCGACCCTTTTCAATGCCGCCTGAATATCCTTTCCAACGGGATAGTTTATGATAGGGTTTTCTCCCATAACATAGAGCGCTTTTAATTTGCCATTGAGTGCAAGGTCAATAATATTAACAGCATCTTTCCGGAAAATGTTGTCCGATAGTTTTATACCCCACAATTTTTCAACCTTTTCTCTATTGGACGCATTATTGATATCACGGTACCCTGGAAAGAATTCGGGAACAACTCCCATATCATTTACGCCCTGAGAGTTGTTATGGGGTCTCGAAAACAGAATTGAAATCTTGCCGGGACTTGTCTTTTCATCATGAGCGGCATTGATGAGTGCACAGAGATTCGACAAGGCTTTTATCGTGATTTCACCTAATGGATCTTCTTCAATATCCTTTCCACAAACGATGCAACAATTCCCTGGCTTTGTTAATAATGTTGATGCGCTTCTGATGGTTTCCTCGGAAATACCGGTTGATTGAGAAGCATCCTTTACGCTGAACTTATCCAACGAGGATCGCAATTCATGAAGATTGCTTGCGGATATTTCCGCCTTTTTTAAATCAACCAGGTTGTCGTCAAGGATGACTTTAATCAGGGCGTTGATCAATACATTTTGACTGCCTAAAGCATAGTGCAAGCGGATATTATTTTTAGCAACACTCGTGAATGAGACATTTCTTATATTGGCAACAATGAGATTGGCGTTGTTTGTCCTTACGGCTTTTCGAGCCATGCTTCCGACTACCGGATGGGCCTCGGTTATATCAGCCCCGAAAAAGAACAGGGTATTTGCATGCTCAATTTCTTTCAGCGATGTTGACGCAACCCCATTCACGACAGATTGATAAATCAGTCCATTGAGGTAAGGTGATTTTATATGAGATACGTTGTCAATGGTATTCGTTCCTAATACAGACCGGCAGAATTTTTGGAAGAGATAATTATCCTCATTGGTGCATTTCTCAGAACCAATGCCGCCAATGAATTGTCCGCCATGTTCACGTATAATTTGCTCAAACCGTTTTGATACGGCATCAATTGCGTCGTTCCAGGATACAGGACATAATTCGCCGTTCTTTCTGATTAACGGGGTTTTTATCCGTTCCGGAGAATGGATAAATTCGTGGCCGAATCTGCCTTTAACGCATAGGTTTCCTTCGTTTATTCCCAGACGGTCGTTTGATACGATACGCCGCACACTGTCCATTTTTGTGTTTATAACAATCGAACAGCCAACAGAGCAGTAAGGGCAAATGGTAGGCGTACTGTCGAATTCCCATGGTCTACCTTTGAACCCCAGCGTTCTGTCCTGCCAGGCTCCGGTTGGACACACCGCAACACAACCACCGCAAAAACTGCACTCCAATGGTCTGTCAAAGGCGGTACCTATGACCGTTTTAAATCCGCGACTTTGGAAGTCAATGGCCCCAATCCCTTCAATTTCCTTACAGGCGCTTACACACCGGCCGCACAAAATACACCGGTTCCGGTTCAGTTCTAAAACCGGATTATCCCGAATCACGGGATGATGCGACCTTACGGTTTTGAACCTGCCTGGAGCCAGATTCATTTCATAGGTGATATTTTGCAATCCGCACTCGCCGGATTTATCACAGGTAGGACATGAGAGTTCGTGATGAGCCAACAAATATTCCATAACAGACTTTCGATATCTGCTCACTTTTGGCGTATTTACTTTTACGATCATTCCTTCGGACACGGGGTGCGCACAAGCAAACCGGTGTCCCGTTCTTTTCCGCTCAGTGACCTCCACGAAACACAGTCTGCACCCTCCAAACTGGGAGAGTTTGGGATGGTAGCACAGACCGGGAATATAGACGTTGTTATCCAGGGCTGCCTGGAAAATGTTCGTGCCTTCAGGGGCGCTTATTGGTTTATCATCGATAACAAAATTTATTATATTCATTTTATTGCCAAGAAATTACATTTTTCATAACAGAGATTACACTTAATACATTTCTCTTTATTAATAACAGCGGCCTCAGTCGTACTGCCGCTGATTGCCTTCACGGGGCAGTTACGAATACATGCCTGGCATTTGGTACACTTTTCCGGTGTAACTTCATATTTGTGCAAGGCAACGCACGTGGCTGTCGGGCAAGTTTTGTCGCGTATGTGGGCAACATATTCATCCCTGAAGTACCGTAGTGTGGATTTTACAGGATTCGGGGCAGATTGCCCAAGGCCACACAGGGACATCACCTTTATTTCATCACTCATTTGTTCCAGCACTTCCATATCTTTCTCTTCGCCTTGCCCCAGGGTAATACGGGTGAGGATGTCCAGCATTAAGGTCGTGCCAATCCTACAGGGGGGACATTTACCGCAAGATTCATTCGCACAAAAATTCATAAAAAATCGCGCCATCTCCACCATGCAGGTGGTATCATCAACGACCACAAAACTTCCGGAACCCATCATCGCCCCCGCCCCAACAAGCGATTCGTAATCGATTGGTGAATCCAGCAGGGACTCGGGAAGGCTTCCACCCGATGGACCTCCGATTTGCACCGCCTTAAATTTTCTCTTTTTCGGAATTCCGCCACCCATGTCAAAGACAATCTGCCTGATCGTGGTGCCCATAGGGACTTCAACAAGTCCGGCATTTTTTATCTTACCAGTCAGGGAAAAAATCTTCGTTCCCTTGCTATG
>JAUPKS010000329.1 GCA_030837315.1 Planctomycetota bacterium | reverse complement strand
TCAAGCTTCAGCATCCTCTCGTACTCCAAGCCCACATTCATCATAACGATGCTCTTTGGGAAGCTCCAACGGCTTGCCACGTCTCTTAGGTCGGGCTGGTGGTGCAGTCAGCCGCCTGTATTCTTGATCGGCTTTCTCGATGGCAGCAAGCGCCGCCTTATACGATTCCTCCCCCATCATCTCGGAAATCTGTTCATAAGGAAAACCCGCCCATACCAAGTTCATAAATTCGTCTACTAAACCCAATTCTGTTTCGTTAAGGGCATCCAATGCGTCTATCGCTGCATTTTCAGGATCTATGTCCATATTGCATGGTCTTTCAAGTGCTGCGATTCTCCGCTCTAAAATACTCAAGGTTTTCATTTATATCACCAAGGCAGAATATCAGCTTGCCTGGCAAGCTCTGACCGATAATAGTCGCTCAGCTTCTTTGGCAGCCGCCCAATTTTGCAGGGCAAATCCAAAAGCCCAACATCAATACGAGCAACGGGCCTGACTGGATTAAAAGCCACATATTCGAATTTGGTCTTGCCTTGTCGAAATGATCCTGGCTCGACCACATACACGCTTCCCGGTCCTGCTTTCTTGATGAAGCCCTTAGTTGCCCTAATCCTGAAATCCTGTGAAGCAGGACTTGGATTTTCAATTGCCCAAATCTCCCTTTTCGATAACGGTAAGTAATTTTCATCCGGCATGATTGCATGCATCATTGCCAGAACCGGGATATTCGTAGCGCAAATTGGCCGCTCTCCAGCCCTCAAAACATCAATCGACGTTATGCGACTCCCATGTAGGAGCAGCCCATTCTCAACGCAATATTGCAGTTTGGCAAGGACGCTCGGCCATTCTTTACATTTTATATTATAATTAACATCGTTCATTATTACTCCAAGCCTTGGCCTAAATTTTGGCCACGGTCATTTCCGCTCCAAAGCATCAAGGCGCTGATTGATCTTGGCTATCGCTTCTTCTTCCAGGAAAAGACGATGCGCATTCGTCCAGGCATTCGCCAAAGAAGCAAATCTCCCAGCGTGTGCCACAGGATCTTCGCACATCAAGATTTTGTTTAGCATTCTGGTTAGCGCCTTTTGAAGGTCTTCCGGCGAACTGATTTTCAGCCAGCCGGACCCCATTTTCTTAGTACCCATTTCGGCCTCTTAATATTGGTTTTTCTAAAAAACTAGGGGGGGTCATTTTTCGATCTCGTCTGCAACCGCCCACAATACAGCTTCTTCAGCAAGCTCCTCCCGGCTGGGTATCGGCTTAAGCAAAGTGCTCAGCTTTATGCGGTGTCCATCTCGTAGCGCCTGTAAAGAAAGCTCCGCTAGCTCAGAAGGCAGCCTAAAAGCAATGGTTTTCATGTTTCCTCGTGCTGTAATACCCGTGTGATGAATTCCCGGTCAGCCTCGCTCAGCACAATGATACTCGCCTCAGAAGCCAGCAGCAGCCCGATCGCTTTTAGCAATTCCACTTTAGTGGCAATCATACTGGGCCTCCAACCGTCTCAATGCCCACAATCCTGCCCCGGCTTATCATACGGTGTTGGCCATCTCTCTTCTCGATCACAATCCAGTAGGGCAGGACTTCAATCAACCTGCCATAAAGCGGTATTCTGAGTTCTGTAACATCAATTCTTAATACTGCCCCGATAAGGGCGTTCAGTTCGTTACTGTCATTATTGGTTGTCATAATTAATTCCATGCAATTTATAATACTCAATATTCTCTATCACTAACGTCATCAAAAGGCGTTAAAATTGTTTTATAATATCTTTCAATACTGATTTTATAACGCTACCATCAAAGATATACTCAAAAAATTACCCTGCCGCGCTAGCGATAATTAAAGCAAAACGGGTTCGCATATGAAGTCTACGTTGTAGCTATTGAAAAACATAATATTATTCAGTCCGATTTCCATAGGCTCGCACGCCAACGGAAATACTTCAAGGCCCCCGCCCTCTATCTTCCACCAAAGTCTTCCTGGAAGTTGTTCAGCATTCCGATAAACTACAGTGTCAGGTATGCTGTTCCCAACCATATTGACTTGTTGTTTATCGGCAAAAGGTACGTCTTGCTTGAAGCTTGTAATCTTCATGCTTCGATAAAATAAGTTTTCTAGACCACCTGATGCCAGTAGCAATCCATTAAAGATAGCCTGATTCGTCCAAAGATTTGGGGCAGTACCGTTTTCTTGGGGAAACCCTACCCCCGGCGGCGGAACTAATATTTTGTACTGGGCACCCTGATCATTTTGGACGACATAACGCTTGGTTAATGGTAGTATGATCCCATCAACTTCTCCTGGCAGGGCCAGCCGCGTGAACTTCCGGATATCGGGCATCGATTCTAAAAAAATGTTATCAGCTTCGGTTACAAATTCGATAACATCACGCCTTTTTGGAAAAGATATATTCATATTGTAGCTCCTTCTGATATGTAATGCTTGGGTTTTTTACTTGTTGTATAGAGGCAATTTGAACAATCTACGAATTTAGAACATTTTTCGCGAATAGTTTCGCATTTCCATGCACGATAATTATTTCTTATATAATAATCCACATAATATTCGGTTTTTGATCTGTTAAAATCTTCTTGACCTTCAAACAATGCGATTATGTCTTCACGGTCCATACCAGATGATATGGCTTCGCAGGCAACAGCGATGCGCATATCATTACCTTCATGGCCTATTAATTTGTATTGAAGGGCGTTCATAACGCATTGCCGCAATTCGCCGTGAATCCGAACGTCCGGGAGCGTAACGTCGTGGGACGCGCTGTTTTTGTTCATTACGACTTTTTGCTTCCTTGGCGCAATGGGATCTGGAAGTTCACGAATTCTATTTACACGGGATATTTCAACGTATGGCACAGGTTCTAGGGTAACTGGGTCCAGAAATTGTGTTTTCTTTCCCGCCTTCCAATTGAAACCGCATGGCAACTTCGTTTGATTTCCATATCCATCTTTGGTTGTGCCAAAGGACTTTTGCTTCGGATATGTTTCGATTTCTTTTATACCTTTCAGCCCAGCATCATGTATGAGCTGGCGGTGGAATTTCCATGCAGTATAAGTTTTAGTCGGATATATCGGTATGATTACGTGATGCCCAGTATGCGTCCCTGACAAAAGAACAATATATTGGATGTTCTTCGATCTTAAAAACGCAGTATATTTTTGCACGTTGGAGGTTTGCGGTGTGGTTCCATCATGATCATCAAAATCAGACAACAAGAAATAACATATATCTTCGGGGGTGAAGGGGGGTAAGGCGATGGTTTCTGCACCGGCGAGATGTTGCTGCAATACGTCGTCGAAGGGTACTGAAAGCGTTTTGACCCGATACCCATATTTGCCAAGTGAATTAGGATAATGCCATTGAAAACCGCATTTATCTTCGCGCGAAACCATAAGTATTTTTAGAGCTAGGGCAGATTCTTGTTGTTGTTCAACAGTACATCCAAGGTTGTACATCCTGAGGGGAGATGAACTGTCTAAAACTGGTAAAAACCTTTGATTTTTACCTATGTTACTATATAGGTAATTATCAAAGGTTTTTACAGAATCTAAAAATTTAGGAAGTTCGGATACAGGTACATGCCCAGCAAGATAGCAAGCTGCTTCAGCATTACATGGGCTTGAAGACCAGTTGCTTTTGGCTTCCATCAGTACTTTCGGTCGGGGAAGTTCTTCATTAATTGTGATCTTGGGCGGTATATGTCGTCCGTTTGCGCCTTTGCCATTATAGAATACTTGACGGTTGCTGCCTTGCGTAATTACCGCATCTACTGCATCGCTTCGTACCCCTATGCAATACAGCTTGGAAGGCACTTTTCCTTCGGGATCTTTTATCCTTGACCACGCTTGCCACGTAGCTGAATGTACATCCTGCAAACGCAGAGCTTGACTTTCAGGAACATTATTCGTCACGCAATCAAAAGTATTAGTCGGCGTATTAGCAATACCAATAGCAATACCTATGCGGGCTTCGCATTCTACGCCTATAGAATTTGATGATCTGTAATAATCCTGCATAAAAAAGTCACGAGGCAATCTATATTTTGCTAGTTTTTTTGCAATTCGTTCCTGCAATTTTGTGTTAAAGTTTATAGCATAGATCGGATCGCAGGGATGGTCCGCAAGAATATCAAGGATGTTTTCTACTATGCGTTTGGTTTGGGTACCGCCTTTTTGATCCGCTACTGCAGAATAGGTCCACTTATCCGGGATTATGGTCATCATGCTGTTGGTATGCTTAACGTCAGGCAAACAGACATGTTCCAAAGATCTACCTACAATGCCTTCATAAAATCCCTGGCTTCTTTCATATTGGGTGCCAGACGCGAAAAATACTTTGGATTTCGGGCAAACCAAGCGCAAAAAACGCCTAATTGCGTTTTCCCATGTAGGTGATTCATACGTAGGCTTTCCCTTAATTGTCCACTTATCCCCGCTGCCCGTTTTTGTCAAGCATGTAGTTTGTTCCCTGCATGACATAACGGAAATCATACCAGACAAGAATTTTATATCGTCATCGCTAATACTATATGTAGTGCGCTGTTTTGCTAGTCTCCTTATTTCCATAAATGCATATGTCAGCATAGTACTTTGCACTGTGCTGTTTATTTGATGTGGAATCGCTAAATGCGAATCATTGGCTAGACTTAAAGCTTTAATCTGTTCAATAGTATCGTTTTCGTGCAATTTGAATATGAGATCTTTGAAGTTATTATATATGCGACTAAGTATCACGAATTCTGGTGGGATTTTCAATGATTTATAGCATATATCGACGCTTGGTGGGCTTTCGGACGAAATCAGATGGCTTTCATCGCATATTACAATATCTATGTCTTTTAATTGTTCTTGAAGAAGCGCAGATTCGGATTCCTTTGGATTATAGCCAAACATCAGGGTCACTAATTTTTGATAACTTATAGTTCGGACACAAGCAGTTTCGAACCATGCTTTTGTTAGATCGCAGTCTGGATATTCTTTACAACCGCTTGGTCCTCTCGGACATACGCTAGGCAACGGCAAAATTCCTAAATCCAATAACAAAGGATCTTCCTGCTCAACCAATAATCGACAATATTTATGGCCATAAATAGGAAGCATGTCAGGAACTGCTTTCTTAGCAGTTTCGTTTATTTTATTTGTGGGCTGGACAAGGAGGATTTTATCGCCACGTGCGTCCGCGATTTTTAAGATGGTCGTAGTAAAACCAAAACGGGTAGGTTTCGCTATTACTGCATCCGGCCCATCATAGACCTTTTCAACGGCTTTTTTGACATCGTCCCAAGCGGAGCTGCTTGCATAACTTAGCAAAGTTGGGGTCTTCATAAGACCACCGACCAAAAACTATATATAGTGAAAATAATGACGTAAATATAATTAAAGTCATTACATTGATTAATACTGTTTTCAAGCATTTAAAAACCTCCGATCGAATTTTTGCGGGATTCGATCGTTTTATTCTTTTTTTACACTTTTAATACGTTTCGCTCTTTGAAATGCTCGATGCCATCCGTTATTAGCAATCGGGCAATATCTGACATCGTTAATCGATTCCGTTCGGCAACTTGTCGAAGGATTTCTTTATCCTGTTCTGGAAGCTTTACACCAAGTAATTCTAATTTCATATAAACACCTTTTATCAAACAAATACGTTTTAACTTAATTTTACGTAGTTAAACGCTAGGCATCACTTTGGTCTATTTATACTTTTTGATTGATCTCTACCATCCCGCGTCCGGCCCATAAACCACTTCATCCAGCAAAACCGCATACATCCGTCTGATTTTCTCTTGTCTATCCAGCTCAATGCAGTGTTTATCCCATTCCTCATCAGAAAGCATGTTTTCCAACAAGTAAGGCTTGAATATATACCTGTGGCCCATTTAAGACCACCAAAAAGTATAAATACTAAAAACATTATTTATCATTTACATTTCTCCAAAATATATAAAAGTGCGGGCACGCGTCAACGTACCGCACGCTTCCTTATTTATTAGCTACCTAACATTAAATTGTTTTCCAAGTTCACGGACTTTCAAGTTGCGCTGATGAATCTCATCTAGGCCAACATCTAAAACGTGCCGTGTATATTCGGATAAGCTTATTCTTTTCGACCCCGCTACATTTTGCAGAAAAGCTTTTAGATCACTCTCAACTTTTAAGACTATAGTAGATTCTTTTGTT
>JAUPKS010000328.1 GCA_030837315.1 Planctomycetota bacterium | reverse complement strand
CCCAGTTCTTTCCCCAGAAAAAACTAAAAAAGCTTGACCTGAAAGTAGTTGCAATGCGTGACAAGAAGGCGCGGCAACTTTATATACCATAATATCTTTAACTGGCCAAAGTGAACATCGGTCTCGAATTTTTTTGTTGCGTCTTCCTCGCTCCACGGAATCGCCTAAAAGTATTTGACCTGTCCTATTCATTGTGTTAACATTACCCGTTTAAAATTCATTTTTGTTGTTTACTATTCTGATTTTTGGAGAGAAATAAACTTATGGCGGACGAACTGACGTATGCATTGATTACTCCTTATAGCCTTTTAAAAAGCCGTACGGGCGGTATTTTGGGCCGTTTGCTTTCACTGACAAACCTGGAGGTTGTTGGGGCAACCATGTTTGCTCCCAGCGATGCCTTTGTCGATAAATATTGCGCGACCATTGAAGAACAAGACTGCAAGCCGGAATGGAAAAAGGTCATGACCGATTATATCAACAGTAACTTTCGTAAGGTAAACAAGTTTAGAATTACGAACCGAACGGTATTGCTTTTCTTTAAAGGTCCCCGCGCCCTCGAGAAGTTAAAGGACGATGTGATCGGACCTATTACCAGCTTCCAGGGACATACCATCCGCGGAAGCTTTGGGGATTTTGTAGAGAGTTCCGATGGCAAGGTTGAATATTTTGAACCGGCTGTTGTATCTGCAGCAGACCTTCACACGAACAACAAACAGTTGGCCCTGTTTGCCGAATATTTAACAAGCGACGGGGGAGTTTTAGAGGATATCGTAAAGTTCCCTGAAGGGGTCAAGGCCGAAACAACCTTAGTTATCCTGAAACCCTTTGAGGAACAAAGTCCATTGCCAGGAAATATCATCGACATGTTTTCCAGAACGGGTTTGTATATTGTCGGAGTGAAGCTTTTGAGAATGAGCATAGCTCAGGCTGAGGAATTTTATGGCCCGTTAATAAACATCTTTCGGGAAAAGTTAAAACCCAAACCGGAAAAGATTGCTGAAAAGTTGAAGGAATGTTTTAAATCCGTTTTTGCGTTTGAAGTACCACGTACGATCGTCAGCGACCATGCAGAGCAATTGTCAGAACAACTGAAAGATATGAATGCCATGCATGAATTTAATAAGATTGTTCAGTACATGACGGGGTTGGATCCCGAAAAAGCAAGTCCAGCCGATAAGAAAAAACAAGGCACTGCCCGTTGCCTTGCCTTGTTATACCGGGGGCCAGATGCTATTTCCAAAATACGAAATATTCTCGGTCCTACCGATTCGAAAAAGGGAGAACCCGGCAAGGTGCGCAGGATTTACGGAGAGGATATCATGAAAAACGCAGCACATGCCTCAGATGCCGTAGAAAATGCTGAACATGAACGAAAAATTATTGGATTTTTGGATAATAAAGGTCCCTGTGAATTGAAAGAGATGATTGAAAATTACCTGCGGTCAAAGTAGAATATGATGATACAAAAGATAAACGTAGGGCCTTTGCAGGTATGTTGTTATATTGTTGTTGATACGGATACTGCCGAGACGATGGTTGTTGATCCGGGTGCGGATGCAATGGCCATCATCGATTTTTTAAAATACAGGCATCTGCTTCCGAAAATCATGGTAATCACCCACGGACATGGGGACCACATCGGCGCTAATGCCGAGCTTAAAGCGGCTTTTCCCGATATTCAGATTTGTGTGCACGAGGACGATCAGGATATGCTTCCCTATCCCGCAAAAAACCTTTCCATACTTGCTGCTTTTTATGGAGGCACGACGGTACGGTCGCCTTTGGCAGACAGATTACTCAAGGATGGAGATACGGTTGCCGTCGGTCGATATGCCTTTGAAGTTATTCACACACCGGGACACACGCCGGGTGGGATATGTTTATACAGCAAAAGCACAGAAGATGGAAAACCGCCAGTGCTGTTTTCGGGAGACACCCTTTTTAAAGAAAGTATTGGCAGGACAGATTTTCCAGGTTGCAGCCAGGAAAGGCTTATTCGGTCTGTTAAAGAACGTTTATTTGTGCTGGATGAAAGAACGATTGTGTATCCGGGTCATGGTCCATCGACAACGATTGCGGAAGAAAAGAAAAATAATCCTTTTGTTACCGAGGTAAATCTCCATGGTTGAAAGAAGAGAACATATAAAAGAATTATTTATTGAAGAAGAGATGAAGGATTCGTACCTGAGCTACGCCATGAGTGTTATCATGAGCCGTGCACTTCCTGATGCAAGGGATGGCCTGAAACCATCACAGAGACGCATCCTGGTTGCCATGAATGACCTTAACCTTGGCCCGCGTTCTAAATCTAGAAAATGTGCCAAGATTGCAGGTGATACAACCGGCAATTACCATCCCCATGGAGAGCAGGTGGTTTATCCCACCCTCGTTCGTATGGCGCAGGATTTTAATTACCGATATCCGCTGGTACAAGGCCAGGGGAACTTCGGTTCCATCGATGGAGACCCGCCCGCTGCAATGCGTTACACGGAAGCACGCATGACGGAAGCCACGATGATCATTATGGAAGATTTGGAAAGAGAAACCGTTGATTATGTGCCCAATTATGACGATACACGGACAGAGCCGGTTGTCCTGCCCTCGAAGTTTCCCAATTTACTGTGCAACGGTTGTTCCGGGATTGCGGTCGGTATGGCCACGAGTATTCCGCCACATAATGTGAATGAGATTTGTGATGGAATCGTTGCGGTTATTGATAATTGCGAGATTACTATTGATGAATTAATGAAGATTGTGAAGGGGCCTGATTTTCCCACGGGGGCGTTAATATGTGGTACCGAAGGGATCAAGGCGGGCTATCGAACAGGACGTGGGACGATTACGGTACGGGCGCGGGCTCACATAGAAACGGCTAAGAGCGGGAAAAAGAGCATTGTTGTAACCGAGATACCCTATCAACTCAACAGAGACAACATCCTGGAACGAATTGCCGATTTGGTGCGGGAAGAGCAACTGAAAGGCATTTCAGATATTCGCAACGAAAGTGATCGGGAAGGGAGTCGTCTGGTTATTGATTTGAAGAAAGGGGAGGACGAGGAAGTTGTGTTGAACCAGCTTTACAAACACACAAAACTCCAGGATAGTTTCAGTATCATCATGATTGCATTGATTAACAATCGCCCGGAAACACTCAACCTGAAGCAGATGCTGGTTTGCTATATCGAGCACCGAAAGGTTGTTATCATACGAAGAACGAAATATTTGCTGGCGAAGGCTC
The DNA here is from genome assembly GCA_030837315.1 of Planctomycetota bacterium. Classification (GTDB taxonomy): domain Bacteria; phylum Planctomycetota; class Brocadiia; order Brocadiales; family Brocadiaceae; genus Brocadia. The sequence continues at coordinate 5,349 of JAUPKS010000328.1, read as the reverse complement.
AAGCCAGGGCGCATATCCTGGAAGGGTTAAGGATCGCACTCCAAAATATTGATGAAGTCATCCAATTGATCAAGACCTCAGATTCGGTTGAAAGTGCACGGCAGGGACTTATGAGTAAATTTTCCCTTTCAGAGCTTCAAGCCAATGCCATCCTGGACATGAAACTCCAGAGATTGACAGGACTCGAACAAGGGAAGATCGAGGAAGAGTACGATAAGTTATGCGCCGATATTAAAGGATATCAAGCCATCCTGGCCAACGAAAAGTTGGTGCTGGACATTATCAAAAAGGATGTCGAGGAAGTTAAAGGGCGCTTTGGTGACAAACGCCGCACGGAGATTGTTGGCGCCGTTACTGATTTGAATATAGAAGACCTCATTGCAGAGGAAAGTGTTGCTGTTATTATCAGTCACGAGGGGTACATCAAGCGGTTACCCCTTACATCCTACCGGAAACAGCATCGCGGGGGAAAGGGTGTCGCCGGAGCCGACATGAAAGAAGGGGATTTCATAGAGCATTTGTTTGTTGCATCGACTCATGATTATATCCTATTTTTTACTGATCAGGGACGAGTTTACTGGCTCAAGGTTTACGATGTTCCGCAAATGGCCAGGACGTCCAAGGGACGGGCGCTTATCAACTTGCTGGAATTAAATGAAGATGAAAATGTGACCTCTCTTATTCCCGTCAGGGATTTTGACGAACGCCAGCTGGTTATGGCGACCAGCAGCGGAATTATTAAAAAGACCGTGTTAAGCGCCTATGGCAATCCCAAAAAGGGCGGTATTATTGCGATTAATCTTGACGAGGGAGACGAGCTGATCGGCGTTAAATTAACAAACGGTAAACAAGATATTATCCTTGGCACCGAACAGGGAAAGGCCATGCGTTTCTCTGAAGAAAATGTCAGAACCATGGGACGTGCGACTCACGGGGTCAAAGGGATTAAACTCAAGGAGGATGATAAGGTCCGGGATATCGTGATTGTGGACGAGCATGCATCGCTGTTGTCTGTTTGTGAAAATGGGTTTGGAAAACGTACTGATTTTGGAGAATATCCTGTTCACCATCGGGGCGGGCAAGGTGTTATTAATATTAAAACCACCGACAGGAACGGAAAGGTTGTGGCGCTGATTGATGTGAGAGACGAAGACGAACTGATCATGATTACCTCAAAGGGAAAGGTTATGCGTACACCAGTGAATGCCATTCGCGCCATCGGAAGAAATACACAAGGGGTTACGCTTTTTTCCATAGATGAGGGGGATAAACTGGTTTCCGTTGCGCGTGTTGTTCCGGAAGAAATAAAAGCTGAAGAGGGTGACGAAGAGGAAGTTTTAAAGGGAGAGCCGGATGAAGAAAAAATAGTGGAAGAAGGTACACAAGAGGAGCATGAAGAGTAGAACACTGGATTTAACCCTGGAATATCCAACCCTGTCTGACACAATAATCGTATTGATTTATTATCGAACCGATCATTCCCAAAATTAATTTCCAGTTTCTGGTTAGTTCAGTCGAAACACGAAAAATAGATGATGTGTAATGAATTAAAGATTTCCCATATCTGCTCGTATTATGACACCTAACGAAGAATCCCGCATTCATGCTTGCCTTAAGAGTGTAAATTGAGCAGGTGAGATTACTGTGGCGGATTCATTCAGCACGGATAAGAAGGTAGATGTTTGCACGTTGATATACCGAGCGGGTATATCACGTGCATGGCTAGGACATATCGACCAAAAGAACTACGCCATTGGTTTGGCAAAGAATGACTGGATTCTTTCTCTCGATGCCGAAGAGAGGCTATCTCCGGGATTTATTCTGGAGATTCAGGATGTCATTCGTAATCCCGGAGACACCGTGGGATTTCTTTTTCCCCGATGTGCTTTTTATCTTAATCGCTGGATTTATCATGGGGATTGATACCTAATTACCAATTGCGACTCTAGAGAAAGAGATTTGGACAATTTCAGGGTACAAATCCTCACGACAGGGTTTTTGTAAATGGAAAAACCAGGTACTTGAAATGTGATATTTACCATTTTACTTACGAAAATATTTCTCGTCAATTAAAGACAATCGACAGCTATTCAAATATCTTTGATGACGTGACCGAACGTGGTAAAAGATTTAGTCTGTTCCCGTTAATTTTGAGACCACTCTGTAAATTTATGAGAATATACATCATGAAAATGGGTTTCCTTGATGGTTTGCCTGGATTTATTATTGGGATTTCGAGTGCCGTCTACGTTTTTGCAAAATATGTAAAGCTATGGGAGCGGGGGCAAAATAATGAGACGAAAAAGCTCCAAAATCAAAATTTACAATCTACACTAACATTTTCCAGATGCAGTTTTTTTCTCGTTTACTGAGTTTAATTACTTCTCCCTTTTCTATATCAAAACCCTTTCCATTCGAAGGGTATATATCAAAAAGGATTGGGCGTGTCCATTGGATTGTCTCCACTCATCATTCCTTTTTCATTCCATTTCTTGAACAAATAAAAGGGACTACCCGTGATGCCCTCTTAACAAACCCTCTTTTAAGAAGACATCGGTATAAGAAAATGGGTGAATTTGAGATTACCCATGAACATGGAAAAGAGACTTACCTTGTTAAGGTATACAACTACCCGCATCTATCTCAAAAGATTAAACAACTCTTCAAGCGCACAAGGGGATTTAATGAATTTTACACAACCTACCAGGCTGCAATAAGAGGTATTCCGGTAGAGGTGCCTGTTGCTTGCGGGGAACAAAAATACCTTTTTACGAAGGAGTCTTATTTAATAATAAGAAAGATCAAAGACAGTTGCTCTATGAGAGAATACTTGATGGGCAGTATGGTTCTTAAAGAGAGAAGGGATGTCTTAAAGAGATTTGGCGAACTTGCAAAGAATGTTTATGAATCAGGTATCAGACAGGATGCATTTTCGTTGGATAATTTTTTAGTATTCAGTGACGAAACGGGAAACAAAAAGGTAATCCTGATTGATTTTGAAATGGTTTCAATACAAACAAAAGGGCTTAAGGACAAGCTGCGGGTATGGTATCTGGCTAAATTGAATCGGGAAAAAGGCTTTACTAACACTGACCGAATCAGATTTCTCCTGTCTTATACAAACGGGGATTTTGTTCGATGTAAAAAATTAGCATGGCGAATCAAAGAGTTAACGGTGCGGATACAGAAAAAAGACGCCAAAAAGGCATCGAGACTTTGTGTTCGCGAAAATAGGACATTCGGCATTTTTAAATCTGATAAATTTCTTGGGTACTATAGGAAGAAATACACACCAGAAATGCTGGTAACGCTGTTAAATTCTATTGAAGAAACAACCAGGAGTGTTTTTTGTATAAACCGTTTCCAGATTTTGCATCTCACAGAGCATGCCGATCCGGGATTTAATTACCGTAACATTACCCAAATATGGATGAAAGCAAATGCCTTATTTGCATTAAAAATCGATGTGCCCGTTCCTGTTGGTATTTTTAAAAGACGTCATCCCGCGTTACAGAGAGAAGCATTTCTCATTTCGCAGATACCTGATAACTGCATTTCCTTGAGTCAGTGTTCAGATTTTTACAGCGACGAAAATTATTTATTCTCTCTTTTAAGGTTTGCGGAACAAGTTTCACCCTTTGGTGTCTTTAGCAAAGATTTGCATCCACAGGATATCCTTATTCAGAAAAATGGAAAACAACAAGGTAAATGTTATCTGGGGAATTACACATCTTTGCGTATAAATCGACATTCTGTACAAAAGAACAAATCGATCAATGCGAATATTATGAAACACCTTTTACAAACTCATAGGTAGGCATTGTTGAGATACAATTTATTTTAAGTTGAAATGGACCGAAAATATCCCATATCTGCTTGTATCATTACTTTTAACGAAGAATCCCGTATCCGTGATTGCCTGGAGAGTGTAAAGTGGGTAGATGATATTGTTGTCGTGGATTCATTCAGCACGGATAAAACGGTAGATATTTGCAGGGAATATACTGAACGGGTGTATCAAAGGGCATGGCCTGGAAATATTGATCAAAAGAACTACACAAGTGGTTTGGCGAAGCATGACTGGATTCTTTCTCTGGATGCCGATGAAAGATTGTCTTTGGGACTTATTGGGGAAATTCAGGAGGTTGTTCATGATCCTGGCGATACGGTAGGATTTTTTTCCCCCAGACGGTGTTTTTATCTCGGCCGTGGGATTCATCACGGAGATTGGTATCCTGATTACCAGCTGCGACTTTTTAAAAAGGGTTGTGGGCAGTGGCAAGGTACAAATCCTCACGGGCGGATGATTGTTGGCGGTAAGACCCGATACATGAAACACGATATTTACCACTTTAATTATAAAAACTTTTCTCATCAATTAAGGACAATCGACAACTATTCCAATGTCTTTGCTGATGTTATGGTCGAACAGGGCAAGAGTTTTAGCCTGTTCCAATTAATTTTCAGACCTCTCTACAAGTTTATCAAAGTATATATGATAAAGAGGGGGTTTTTAGATGGTTTGCCTGGATTTATCATTGCAACTTCGAGTGCCTTTTACATTTTTGTAAAATATGTAAAGCTATGGGAAAAAACCCGCCATAATGACACGAAAAATATCCACAATTAGCAAGATATACAATCTCCTCATATGAATAGAGTAAGATGCTGGGTAATGAATGTCTTCTGTTTACTATCCGTATCATTTATGCCACATAAGTTTTGCACTGGTGAAGCACTGAATAAGGAAGGCAAGGTAGATGCCCGGACATTGTGGGAATATATGATTGTTGAAAATCCATACCAGAACTACCCAACATGGCCTGGAAAAGAGGGCTTTTATGAAAGCACCATGCCGCCGGGCAATATCCTCAAATTGTATGTAAACGACCTTGCACTGGACACCTTTGTGAATAAAAGAGGCATGTTTCCGGATGGCGCATTGTTGATCAAAGAAAATTATACGGAGGACAGGAAGTTGTTTTTAATCACCGTGATGTATAAAGCAAAGGGATTTAATCCAGCCGGCCACGATTGGTATTGGGTAAAGTACAAACCGGATGGAGAGGCTCGTTTAGAAGGCAAAGTTGATGCATGTATCATCTGTCATGTCGGTGTGGCAGGCAATGATTACGTGTTCACCGGCAGTATAAAATAAAGTGTCTCTTTCTGGTTTTTTGCTGTTGCTGGTTGTAGGGTCAAGGAATGGCGAGTTGCATTAGGTATCCCCTTGGCTGTTGCTGCCGTTTCCAGCTTTGTGCCCGTTTAAGTTCTCCATAGTACTTTTCCATCCCCTGCCACATCAAACCGTACGTGAGGTTTTCTCTCATACGGCTTTCCTGCTCCCTT
>JAUPKS010000327.1 GCA_030837315.1 Planctomycetota bacterium | reverse complement strand
ACGCCTGGTTATTTGTATACCAGTGTATCGTGTCTTTGAGGCCATTTTCAAATTTTATCTGTGGTTTCCAACCCAAGGATATTAGCTTGCTACAATCAAGGGCATAGCGTCTGTCGTGCCCTTCCCTATCTTTCACATGTTCTACCAATGAGCGAGGTTTTTTGAGTTCGTCCAGGATAAGATGTGCTGTATCAATATTATACCGCTCATTCCCTCCTCCAATATTATACACCTCACCCTCCTTCCCATGCCCCATAAGAAAATCAATAGCAGCACAGTGGTCTTCAACATGAACCCAATCCCTCATCTGCTTTCCGTCCCCATACAGTGGGAGCTCTTTATCCTCCAATGCATTCGTGATAAAGAGTGGGATGAATTTCTCGGGATGTTGATTAGGGCCGTAGTTGTTGGATGCCCTGGTGATAATGATTGGCAGTCGATACGTTACCCAATAAGCATAAGCCAGCCTATCCCCCCCTGCTTTACTGGCAGAATAAGGATTACTGGGATTTAAGGCATCGGTCTCCTTAAAAGCACCCTGATAAGCCGTCCCGTAAACTTCGTCTGTGGATATCTGAATAAACTTTTTTACACTGAAACGTCTCGATGCTTCAAGCAGGACAAACACACCCTTCATATCAGTATCAATGAAATTTCCGGCACTACTAATACTACGGTCAACGTGCGATTCAGCAGCAAAATTAATGAGTGTGTCAATGCTTTCCTCTGAAAAGATGTGTTCAACCAACTCCTGGTTACAGATGTCCCCCTTATAAAACTTAAACTGCTGAGACGTTTTTGAGTCATCAATAACATCTTTAAGATTTTCAAGATTTCCTGCATAGGTCAGTTTATCAAGCACCACCAGCCGTTTGCCTTGATAAATCATTCGGCGGACAAAGTGACTTCCGATAAAACCTGCACCACCTGTTATAAGTATAGACATAAACCACCTACTCAATCAGCCAGATTATAGCCCGCGAAATACGCAAAAAACTTACCAAAATAAGCCTCTATCCTACTTCCAAAATTACCTGGAGCAATTTACCATTGCTTAACAGTCCACTTCATCTTTATTCACCCTTTAGATCATTCCGCTTTTTAAATATTATACCAAAAAAGAAAACCGTTCATGCTATATTTTTTTGAGGCAAAATAAAAATCCCCTTGATTTCCCACTCCAACCATTGGGAAAACAAGGGGATTCGGTGTTCCTTAGACCAAATCTCATTTATTGGCTAGCTTTAACCATGTGTTGGCTCTACCAAGAATAGACAGAGCCTTTTCTTTCTCCTCTGCGCTGCCCCCACCGGCTAAGATCTTCTCCGCTGCATCCTTTTCAGCGTGTGCTTTTTCAACGTTCACTTCACCTTCCTTAACACACACATCGCTCAGGACAACTACGTTGTTCGCCATAACCTCCAAAAACCCCCTGTAAATGGCAAGCCGTATTGTCCGGTTATTTGCGTCATTAACCGTCAAAATACTCGTTTTCAATTCCGTAATCAATGGTGCGTGGTCTGCAAGAATGCCAAAGGAACCCTCAGTCCCATCGGCAGAAATACTTTGAACTGAATCACTATAAACAACTTTTTCAGGTGTAATAATCTCTAGTTTGAATGTTTTGGCCATTTTATCCACCCATCTGCTTTGCTTTTTCTACTACCTCTTCAATCCCGCCAACCATGTAAAATGCCTGCTCGGGCAAGGTGTCATGCTTACCTTCGACCACTTCTTTAAATGCCCTAATCGTATCCTTTAACGGCACATATTTTCCCTTCGTACCCGTAAACTGCTCCGCAACAAAGAACGGTTGTGACAAGAACCGCTGTAGCCTTCTTGCCCTGCCGACCAACGTCTTGTCATCCTCAGAGAGTTCCTCCATACCCAAAATGGCAATAAAGTCCTGAAGTTCCTTATAGCGCTGCAATATCCTCTGAACCTCACGGGCAACCTCGTAATGCTCCTGTCCCACAATCCTTGGATCAAGTATCCTGGAGGTAGATCGCAACGGATCGACCGCGGGATAGATACCCAATTCGGCAATCTGACGCGATAGAGCAATTGTAGCATCTAAGTGAGGAAAGGTCGTTACTGGTGCTGGATCCGTAAAATCGTCAGCCGGAACATACACAGCCTGCAGTGACGTAATCGAACCCTTCTTTGTGCTTGTGATCCGTTCCTGCAAGTCGCCCATCTCTGTTGCCAGTGTAGGCTGATAACCCACAGCAGAAGGCATACGGCCTAAAAGCGCTGATACCTCTGAACCCGCCTGCACAAACCTGAAGATGTTATCAATAAACAAGAGCACGTCCTGCCCTTCCGTATCTCTGAAATACTCTGCCATCGTCAAACCCGTTAAAGCAATCCTCAGCCTGGCTCCCGGTGGTTCATTCATCTGTCCAAAGACCAGCACAGTTTTATCAATAACTCCTGATTCCTTCATTTCAAGCCAGAGATCGTTCCCCTCACGGGTTCTTTCACCAACCCCGGCAAATGCGGAATAACCACCATGCTCGGTAGCAATGCTTCTAATAAGTTCCATAATCAAGACGGTTTTTCCCACCCCAGCGCCTCCAAACATCCCAATCTTACCGCCACGTGCAAAAGGCGCAAGGAGATCAATAACCTTCAAACCCGTTTCTAACACCGTAGTAACAGTCTCCCTCTCTTCAAATGAGGGTGATGGGCGATGAATTGGAAGTCGGTTGGCTGCCTTTACTTCACCAAGCTTGTCAATGGGTTCTCCAAGCAAATTAAAAACCCTTCCTAATACCTCTTTTCCCACCGGCACGCTAATTGGTGCACCGGTATCAAAGGCATCCATTCCCCTCATAAGCCCGTCCGTTGAAGACATTGCAATGCAACGGGCAGTATCATTTCCCAGGTGTTGAGCGACTTCAGCAACAATGGAAATATTCCTTTTTGGATCTTTTATATGAACTGCATTCTTTATAGCAGGAAGAGCGCCAGGCAAAAACCGCGTGTCAACAACCGGCCCTATTATCTGCACAATGGTTCCTTTGTTTTCTTTACTTTCTTTAACTTTTTTAGCCAAGTATCATACTCCTTCCTTCTTGTTATACAATCAAAACGTAACCACAGGGTATATGAAAACACGTACTCTTTTCACTGCAAGACCTCTTCCTGTGTGCCTGTGATATTATAATATTTTTATCGAATAAGGGCCTCAGCACCAGAGACAACTTCCAACAATTCCTTGGTAATTGCGGACTGTCGAGCCTTATTATACGAGCTGGTTAATTCTTCAATCATTTCGCCAGCATTTTCTGTTGCGGCAATCATGGCAACACGTCTGGCAGCATACTCAGACGTTAACGATTCCAATATACACTGATAAAGCCGAGTTTCTACAAATTTCGGGAAAAGATTACCAATGATCTGCTCTGCTGACGGCTCAAAAATATATTCACCACCAGTCTTTTTTTCTTTCGATTCAAACGCACCCTTATCTATCGGCAGCAACCTCATGCTTGTAGAAAAAGATTGCATTACGGTATGAAATTTTGTGAAGAAGATATGCAATTCTCCAAACTCATTTCTCTCATACTCTTTGATTAACTGGCCTGCCAGTGCTTGCACATGACCATATCCAACTTTCTCTACCGTTTCAGGGATGTACTTTTCTACAAGAGACGCATATCTCCCTTTAGAAAAATACAAGTTCCCCTTCTTTCCAATAATGGTAAGTTTAATCTCCTTGCCTGTCTTTTCCCTGATAAATTTTACCACTTTCTGGATTATATTATTATTATAAGCACCACAAAGCCCTTTATCCGCAGTAATTAAGATGACTTTTATAACAGGGACCGCTTGTTCTTTCTCTGCAAACCATGTATGTGCACTTTCCAGTGAAGAGACCAGATGGTTTAAAACGGAGTTCATCTTTTCTGTAAATGCACGTGAGGCAAGAACCCTTGACTCAACCTTTTTGAGCCTGCTTGCCGCCACCATTTCCATAGCACGGGTAATTTGCTTGATGCTCGTAATACTTCTAATACGTTGTTTAATTTCTCTCGTACTCAGCATTCCCTAGCCCTTTTTTGCAAAGATTTGTTTGAATTCTTTGATAGCATTCTCTAATTTATTCGTTATTTCCTGATCAAGTTTTTTCTTTTCTTGTATCTCGATACCAATAGCAGCATACTTCTCCTTCACAAACTTCAGGAACTCCTTTTCAAAAATCCTTACCTTATCCACGGCAACATCATCCAGATATCCATTAATACCGGCAAAGATTGCCATAATCTGCTCCTCTACCGGCACGGGTGCATACTGTGGCTGTTTCAACAACTCCACAAGCCTGCTCCCCTTGGACAACTGAGCCTGAGTAAACTTATCCAATTCAGAACCAAACTGGGCAAAAGAAGCTAATTCTCTGTATTGAGCCAAGGTCAATCGCAAGGTACCAGCAACCTTTTTCATTGCAGGAATCTGGGCATTTCCACCGACCCTGGATACCGAAAGACCTACCGAAATGGCGGGACGTATACCGGCATTAAACAGATCGCCTTCCAGGTAAATCTGACCATCGGTAATAGAAATAACGTTCGTGGGAATATAGGCTGAATAATCGCCACCCTGCGTTTCTACAACAGGAAGCGCTGTTAAAGAACCTCCACCAAGCTCGTTGTTCAGTTTAGCTGCCCTTTCAAGAAGACGGGAATGGATGTTAAAAATATCTCCCGGAAACGCTTCGCGACCGGGCGGACGGCGCAAGAGTAATGAAATCTGCCGATATGCAATAGCATGTTTATACAGATCATCATACATAATGACGGCATGCATTCCGTTATCCCTGAAATATTCACCCATAGCACAACCTGCATAAGGCGCAATGTATTGAAGCGGGGCCGGGTCAGATGCAGACGCTACCACAACGATACTGATGTCCATCACCTTGTTATCTTCCAGCGTCTTAACAACGTCAGCAACGGTGGACATCTTTTGACCAATCGCCACATAAATACAATAGACTCCAGATTCACGCTGGTTAAGGATTGTATCGACAAGAATTGCAGTCTTCCCCGTTTGTCTGTCACCAATAATAAGCTCACGCTGACCCCTACCGATCGGAATCATGGCATCGATTGCCTTGATACCAGTTTGCAATGGTTCCTTCACCGGCTGCCTCTCAACCACGTTAGGGGAAGAACCTTCAATTGGTCTATATTGATCTGTAGCAATAGGCCCTTTCCCGTCGATAGGCTGGCCCAGGGCATTCACCACGCGACCCAACAAAGCCTTTCCTACAGGCACCTGCACAATCTTCCCTGTAGTCTTTACGATATCGCCTTCTTTAATTTTTTCGTCAGAACCAAGGAGAATGGCACCTACGTTATCTTCCTCAAGGTTCATGGCAATACCGTATACATTTTCTGGAAATTCTAATAGCTCACTGGACAAGCAATCATCAAGTCCATAAATACGAGCAACTCCATCACCAACCTGCATGACGTGTCCCACGTTTTCTAATTTTAATTTTTCTCCATACCCTTCAATCTCTTTTTTAATGATTGAAGCAATATCAGTGGACGCTAATGCCATATCACCTACTCCTATTGTAAATAATATTCTTCACTTTGCTCAGAATGATATTGTGCTGTTCCATTACCATTCTGCAATATTATGCTGCCAGAAGAAATTTAGTTACCAAAATTCATAATCATCAAAACGTGTGGCAGGAGATAAACTCCTGCCACTAATTTCATTCATTTCATTAAACTTGAAAATCCATTACAACAATAGATGTGCAAATCAAGCCTCATGAGTAATTCTCTAATGTAAGAAGACACAAAACCTATGTTGTCCGCAATGACAGCAATCTGGTTTTTAGATTTTTTAACCTATTTGCAACGCTTCCATCTATCATCTTGTTGCCGATCTGGATTACCATCCCACCAAGAATATTTGGATTTTGGACAACCTCCAACTCTACGGTTTTACCCGTGATCTTTTTTAGTCGTTTCCTGAAATTGTCCAATCGGTCTCCTGTCAACGGGACAACCGTCTGTACCATAATTTTTACGACATCCTTCTGCTTATCGGCGACCGCTCTATATACATCAGGAATAAATTCCAAAATCTTTTCCTTCCGGCGGTCAACCAGCAGACATAAAAAGTTTATCATAAGGTCAGAAATCGATTTACCAAATACGCTCGTAATCAAATCTTTCTTACCGCTTCGTGGAATCGACGGATGAAACAAGACCTTCTTAAAATTATCGTGTTTGGTAATTACGTCACACACTAAATCCAAATCTTTTTCAATCTGCTCAAACTGCCCCTTTTTTGAAGCGATTTCCAAGAGGGCATTGATAAATGTAATTGCGACACTTTTATCTAACACTCAATTCCCCTATTTCTTCAATAAAGTCATCGACAAGCTTTTCTGCTGTCTTTTGACTTATAGATTGCTGAATGATCTTTGAAGAAGCTAAAATAGAAAGAGTTACTACCTGATTCCTGATTTCAGTCAGGGCCTTCTTCCGCTCCTGTTCAATACTCTCTTGTGCCTTCACCCTGATCTGCTCTACCTCTTCCTTGGCATGTTTAACAATATTTTCACTAATCCGATTCCCTTCGTTGATGGCCTCCTGAACCCGCCTTGCAGCCTCTGCTTCAGCATCAGTAAGTTTTTTTTGGTATTCCTGCATCAGCTGCTCAGCTGCCGACCTGTCCTTTTCAGTTTTTTCGTAGGTATTTTTCACCTCGTCAGTTCTGGCCTTTATCATGGCCGAAATCTTACCGAAAAGAAATTTCTTGAGGACAAAAAGCAGTATTAAGAAACCTACACCCTGGATAATTATGGATTTGAAATCAATTCCAAGGGTATTTAAAATATCCAATCCACTTTCCTCCTACGCTTATTTAACAGCGTGCTGAATTAACTCAAGGACTGCTTCTGTTTTCGGTAATTTGCCCATCAATATGAATGACATCATCAGTGAGTAAATTGTTAATGATTCAATGAATGCCAGACCAACAAACATAACCAGCTGTATCTTTCCAGCCATCTCAGGCTGCCTGGCCATACTATTCGCTGCACCATAAACCGCAATACCCTGTCCCAGGCCACAACCAAACGCCGCAATTGCAATCAAAGCTACTGCTATCGCCAATAACGCAAAATAAATCACGCCCAAACCTCCTTCTCAAAAAAGTTTAATGATTTTCTTCCTCATGGATGCCAATTGCACCCGCAATATAAAAACTTGCCAAAAGAGAAAATATCATTGCCTGTATGGTGCTTCCTAATAAAGCAAGAAAAACCATCGGCAAATGCATCGGTATCGGTATAAGACCAAAAAGAAACGGTGAAAGACCAATAAATATTGCTATAATCGTATCTTCACCCATAATATTTCCAAAGAGACGCATGGAAAGCGACAGAGGGCGGGAGAGAAGTTCCTGCATCAGATGGAGGGGAAATACCAATGGAGCAAGCCAAATTGGCTTGCCAGCCATATGCTTCAGATATCCGGTAACACCATTGTTTTTAACCCCTTGATAATGGGTAACAAAGAAAACAATCAACGTTAAAGCAATGGTCGTATTAAAATTGCTCGTGGGTGAATGAAAGAGCGGTATCTGCCCTAGCATATTCATAGCAAAGATGTATATAAACAAAGTACCCACAAACGGAATAAACGGTGCTGCAGCACGTCCCATTTGTGATTTGGTAAAGTTTGCAAGCCCTTCCACAATAATTTCCAGCAAGGACTGAAGCCTTCCAGGTACTTTTTGCAATCTTCTGGTAGCAATCATTGAGAAGAGTCCAAGAAAAATAATTATTGTGGCAGACATAATTATTGGCACCCACTCATGCTTGGTAAGACCAAAGAACTGACTATGGACCTCTATAGGCACAAAGTCTACAAACGATGGTAATTCAGTTGTTAATTCACCTCCACCGCCAGACACGTTACTCACACCCCTTTCTTACTGCTATTGACGGGAATACCGCCAATATTTGGAGAAGACACTTTAAAAGATTTATTCATGTAATTTACCAATAATTTACTTCCAATTTTCATAACAAGCACAATCAATACTATGCTCAAACCCAACGCCAGAGCAATGACATTCACCTCAGAGAACAGACAGAATGAAAGCAGTATTGCCCCGACAATACCATACTTTACTAAACTGACCTTGAGAAAAAACCCTTTGATTTCAGACCTCTTATGCCGAACTGCATACTGAACCATCCACCACAACATCTTATACAAAATAAGGCTGATAAAACAACCCACAGCAACGCTCATCGTCCCCATGAGAGATAAATACGAAAAAGAACAGACAATTATCATGAGCGACAAATACAGCGATGTCTTCAGCACCCTATCTGGAAAACCTTCATCAAGAGACAAAGAAAACTTGGTTTTACCGTCTGTAATCACTGCTTGCTTTTATTTTCACCCAACAATGTCTTTACTACCCTAAAAAACTCTATAAAACTTCCAATAATCCCTAACATCATAAAGAGCAACATAAGCCAAGGGTATGTATTAAGTTTTTTATCAAGATAACTACCTATAAAATATCCGCCAGCGATAGCACCTGCTGTCGTGAAGCCAAAACTTCCAACCAAACCCACGATTCGATACGTTTCCCCATCTTTGTCTTTCTTGATGAGCGGCAAACTACCACCTGCTTACAAAAAGCCTTTCTACAGCTTGTTTCATATGGCAAACTACGTTCACCAGAGAGTCAACGATATTCAGATATAAAGAAGAACTTTTGGGCTGACACACCCCTTTAATCAATCGCTCTTCATGCTCTTCAGAATAGGCATCAACGGTTTGAGCAAGACTTGCATATTTATCAATAACATATTTTTTGAGGACCTCGTTTTTCGTCATGATGGCATCACCAGCCGTTTTCACCACATCAAGGGTTTCCCTGAAAATATGGGATATTTCACTTACGCCTTTGTCACTGAATAATACCCCCTCATTCACCTTAATCTTCACGTGCTGCAGAATACCATCCAATGCGTTCGTTGCCATTTCAAGATGCCCCACAACCACCATCATGGATTTTATCAACTCACCATCCATATTTGACTTTGCGGCCTTATCACTGAGCAGGCCTATCAATTCGTTCTCTTCCTCATGAATGGCCTGGCTCACTTTTTTCGCCTCATCGACCAACTGGATCTTGTGCTTCATAAAACCATCCATGCACAGGCTTACAATCGACTCTACCTTGAAGCACATACCACGAATACGCTCCAACACATCTTTTAGGTCGCTGCTCAAATTTACCGTATACATTATATCCGCCCCCTTTTTCTCCCTGTACTGAGGAAAAATCAGAATGGTTTTTATGCCCTTTCATTTGCAAAGGGCAACGAAGATCTGTTATTGATCCAAAGAACAACGAGCTACTAAAAACCCTTTATTACTTCCCTGAAGGCATTGACGGTCGCATCGATTTCTTTTTCACCGTGCGCCATAGAAACAAATACTGCCTCAAATTGCGACGGTGCAAAATAGAACCCTCTCTCCAGCATGCCATGAAAAAACTTGGCATATCGCTTCGTATCGCATCTTTTTGCAGTGGCATAGTCCGTAACTGGCTGATCGGTAAAAAAGGTACATAACATCGATCCTAACCGCGTATGATACGCAGGTATCCCGGCATCCTTGCATGCCTTTTCCATACCTGCGGCCAAACGCTTCGATTTTTCTTCCAGGGTTTTATAAATATTACCATCCCTGAGTATTTCTAATGTAGCGATACCGGCGGTCATAGCCACAGGATTGCCTGATAATGTGCCAGCCTGGTACACAGGGCCTACGGGAGATATAGTATCCATTATCTCTTTCTTCCCGCCATACGCCCCAACCGGGAGACCGCCCCCAATAATCTTCCCCAACGTAGTTAGGTCAGGAGTGATATTATAAAGCGACTGCACACCGCCATGCGCAACCCTGAAACCAGTCATCACCTCGTCAAGTATAAGCACAATGCCATGTCTTTTAGTTATTTCTCGCAATCCTTCCAAATAACCTTTTTTAGGCAGTACAACTCCCATATTCCCGGCAACTGCCTCAACAATAATACAAGCAATGTCCTTTCCCCTTTTTGAACAAACCTCGTTTACCGCATCGATATTGTTATACGGAAGAGATATGGTATGCTTAACAAAATCTTGAGGAATGCCAGGACTGGTAGGCGTCCCTAACGTTGTAGCACCCGAACCTGCCTGGATGAGCAAACTATCCACATGCCCGTGGTAACAACCCTCAAACTTGATTACCGCATCCCGTTTTGTAAATCCCCTGGCCAAACGGATGGCGCTCATCGTCGCCTCTGTGCCAGAGTTGACCATCCTCACCTTCTCCAGAGACGGCATAGCCTCTTTCATAAGTTGAGCCAGTTTTATCTCCAACTCCGTTGGTGCACCGTAACTCGTCCCATTGGCAACAGCCTCGTGAATCCTTTTTACAATCCTCGGCTCAGCATGCCCTAAAATAAGCGGCCCCCACGAACCTACATAATCCACATATGTATTGCCGTCAACGTCCGTCAAATGACAACCAGACCCTGACTTTATAAAGATTGGGGTGCCTCCTACCGCACCAAAAGCCCTGACAGGGCTGTTAACACCACCCGGTATAAAACTCTGCGCCTCAGCAAAGGCTTTTTTTGATTTCTCCGTATTTAGCTTTGACATGCGAAACCTATTTTTATATCTTATAGAAACTTTATAAAATTCCATTCGAAACTACAAAGACGAGCATGATAGCAAATCATAAATTCGTTGTCAATATGTTTGCTTATTTTTTATGATAAAAAAAATAAACTTGGGTGTGTTAATTTCGGGCAGCGGTAATACCCTTCAAAATTTTATAGATCACATTGAAAAAGGGAAATTACATGCCACGATTCAAATTGTAATAAGTAGCAAACCGAACGTCGTTGGCCTGGACCGAGCCAGAAAACACAACATCCCGACAGCAGTCATTCCTTATTCAAATTATAATAATGATATAGATACGTTTAGTCGCGCCATTACGGCAAAATTAGATACGTATCCTATTGACCTTGTCACCCTTGCAGGGTTTGTCCATTTTTACAAAATCCCTGAAAACTATAAGGGGAAGGTCATGAATATTCATCCGGGACTTATCCCCGCCTTTTGCGGTCACCATTATTACGGCAAAAAGGTACACGAGGCAGCCATTAATTACGGCGTAAAAGTTTCTGGCTGCACCGTACATTTTGCTGATAATGTGTACGATAACGGCCCCATTATTATCCAGAGGGCTGTCCCCGTCCTCGAAGACGACACTCCAGACACCCTTGCTGAGCGGGTTTTTAAAGAAGAATGCGAGGCATATCCAGAGGCAATACGTCTCTTTGCCGAGGGAAGGCTAAAGATTGAGGGCAGGAAGGTAGGAATTCTTCAACCACTGAACAACACCTGACTTTTGAATCAGGAAAACATCGCCACAACCCACGGAAAAGACCTGACAGAGCTATAGCATGAAAGGCACTGGCCATGCACTCTTAAGACAAGACGGTAGACACTTTTATTATTTATGTATTCTCATAACAACATCGGAAACGATGCAAATGCCCCCAAACTTCTTTATAATCGGTCGTATAGCCTCTACGATCCTGTGCATTTCTTTTTCGTCGCACACAACCATGATGTAGCTATTTTTAAAGAGATCAGTTAATTCATACCCGGACCTTACACCCCTATGACCTTTCCCGATTACATCATTGATAATGCTATAACCGGACACACCAATCTCATCAAGAAACTTAGCTACATTTTCGACCTCAACAGAATCTACAACGATTTCTACTTTTGATACAGGCTTCATAATCTTCTACCTTAAAATGCGGGAATCAACTCATTGGCTCTCTTAATTAAATAGTAATATAACGGTATCCCTACAATAATATTAAACGGGAACGTAATCGCTAACGCCATAGGAACAAACATGCTTGGATTTGCCTCGGGAAGCGACAATCTCATCGCTGCAGGAACTGCAATGTATGAGGCGCTTGCACAAAGTACTGAAAACACAAGGGCATTTTCCGGCTGTAAATCGATAAATTTTGCTACAACAATACCAATACATGCATTAAAAACGGGAACTACTATAGCAAACAGTGGTAAAAAAAATCCAGCACTTTTTAAATCACCAATTCTCTTTGCAGCCAGAAGTCCCATGTCAAGAAGAAAAAAGCTAAGCATGCCCTTAAATATATCTTTGGTAAAGGGCTTTAAAGTATCCCATCCTTCCTCTCCGGAAGCCAGCCCTATCAGAAGACTACCCGTTATCAGTAATACGGAACCATTCAAGAAGGCTTCCCGAAAGACTGCAGACCAGGAAAATCCATATTCGTCATTCTCTTTCTTTGGGGCAAATATCCTTGCCAGGATAATACCAATAACAATTGCAGGCGACTCCATAAGCGCCAATGAAGCTACCATGTATCCTCCAGGTTCGAGGCCTAGAGTTTGAAGAAAGGTTACAGCCGTGATATATGTCACTGCACTTATGGAACCATATGTTGCGGCAATTGCTGCAGCATTATACACATCCAATTTAAGCCTTAAGATAAAGAAGGCATACATTGGCACAATAACAGCCATACCCATGCCAGCAGACAGAGCAAATACGACTTCATGCGTAAGTCCAGTCTTACGTAATTCAACCCCGCCATGGAATCCTATGGCAAGCAACAAGTAAAGCGAAAAAAGCTTGGGTAAAGGATCGGGGATTTTCAGGTCTGATTTACAGAATGTCGCGATCATCCCGAGAAAAAAGAAGAGAACGGGAGGATGTACCAGATTATTTATAATAAGACTCGTGTCCATTTTTTCCCCTTGATTCAAATGTGTTGATTTTTCGTGTTATTCTTACCTTGCACGATAAACTCATTGACAATCATATCTCTATGAAGTACGAGAACATGAAAACGGTATTACCAACGATGCAGCAATGTTCATTCCAAAAAAGATTACTATCTACCCGTATGACATTATTATCTTGATACATGATGTTTAGCTATGGTTATTTGATCTATTCATTTGTATTATGGTGTTACTATTGTTCCATTAACTATTTCATGTTTGAAATTTGTCTTACAATTT
>JAUPKS010000050.1 GCA_030837315.1 Planctomycetota bacterium | reverse complement strand
GGAGGAATCACACTTTTCGGGCTGATGGGAATTTTCTTAGCGCCGATCCTGCTCTCGCTTTTCTTCGCACTGATTGTGATCTACCGTGAAAAAAGCTGGTAATTTTAAGTTATAGGTAAAAGCATTTATTTTTCCCTTGCATTTGAAAGGGTTTAGAGGTAGGACATCGGTGCATGACACTATTTTTCAGATGGGTAGGTTGGGTTGAACGTGAGTGAAACCCAACACCAACCTAAACTGCGAATTGCCTCATACAATAACGGTAATATTTTAGCCGTTTGAAAATTGCCTTTCAGTAATTACACCATGGAATGGATAATAGTAATCGTATTGGTTTTTTTAAACGGCATGTTTTCATGCATGGAAATGGCATTTGCCTCTGCCAATGTTCCCCTTCTCCGGGATATCGCTTCGAAGGGCAATACCTCTGCAAAAATGTTTATTCATTTAAAGGGACGCCCGGAAAGGACATTTGCCGTTATTCAGTTAGGTATCACGCTGGTTGGAATATTGTCTGCTGCAGTGGGTGGCGCCGAAGTTGATGCATCTATTCTTCCATACCTTAGGGAATTTCTCCATATTTCCGGCACATTGGCTGAAATTCTTGGGATCGCACTATTCGTTATCCCGTTTACCCTCTTTACCGTTGTTATTGGCGAACTAGTGCCCAAAGCTATTGCAATCCGTTATCCGGAAGAGGTGTCTTTGTTCTCTAGTCGTCTTTTAATTCTTATGACAAAGACTGCATCGCCTCTAGTTCATATCCTGGAGAAAATAACGATCATATTTCTTTCTCTTATACGGATGCGCCCCATTCCTTCTTCTGAAGAAACGGTGTCGGAGTTATCTCTAAAATCCTTACACCCGTTTCACAGAGATTATCTTGTAAATTTATTCACACTGCATTTTAAGAGGGCCTCTGAAGTCATGCTCCCCTTTCACAAGGTTGTTACCATTCGTAGTTCTATGGGCAAAGAGGAAATATTAAAAACCATTATTGCCTGTGGACATACAAGGCTTCCTGTCATATCCGATGAAACCGAACCACAAATAGTCGGTATCCTTCACACAAAAGAATTTGTAGCCATGATGGACACTAAAACAGAATTCTCTTTAGCCGGTTTACTCCGTAAACCCTACTTTGTGGAGGTTAACGAATCCATTCTCGGTATACTCAAAAGTTTTCAGGGAAACCGGATTCATATGGCAATAGTTCGTCAGGGCGCCCGGACTATGGGTATCATAACATTAGAAGATATCCTGGAAGAAGTTGTAGGTGAAATTTACGATGAAGACGATGATGGAATTGTAAAAAAGATATGGAGTCAGCGAATCGGCACATTAAGACCGTGGAGAAAAAGTTAAATGGTCGCCATACTTTCATGTTTCTCAGGACACACGACATGCTTACAAAATATATAAAAACGAAATCAATCATTTACAGTTATACTCTTTTGGCTATGTACTGTTTATCTGTTATCAATATAATTCTTGCTGATTACCTCTTGTTAGGCATATGGGGAAATAGAAAGGATAACATATATGTTATTGGATATAATCCAGAAAGTCACCACTAACATTTTAATTTTAAGATTATTATAAAAGGAATGCAAAATTATGAAAGTAAGAGATATAATGGATCCATCGCCTGATATCATTAGAACTTCAGACACTTTTGAACATCTTATAAAAATACTGAATGAGGTCAAATATCATGTTGTTTTTGTGGTTGACAAAGAGGAGAAACTGGTAGGGATTGTTACAGAAGGAGATATTATAAAGGTACTTATTCCCAAATACGTAGCCGTCGATGAATCCCTTATCTCGGTAATGGACGTAAATTACTTTGAAAGAAAATGCAGAGAAAGTAAAAATCTACCTATTAATGAAATTATGTCAAAAGTAACTTTTATGGTAGGCGAAGAAGATCCCATAATTAAGGCTGCGGCGCTCATGGTTATGAATAAAATACAAACCATTCCCGTGGTAAGAAACGGCAAGGTCGTTGGAATAGTACCGCGCCTTACCCTGATAAAACACATAACGAAGGTTCTTAAAGGGGCTTGACATAAAAAACATGAACATAGTATTCCACATATTGTCCAGCACGGCGTATCCGCAACCCAATAGACCAGCCCGCTTTCCCCTCCTTCGCAAGGAGGGGCGAAGGGGAGATAAAAACCTACACACAAAAGAAATTTTTAGAGGGTAATGCTATACGGGGTGGCGCGGACAAACGTGTTTGTCCGTGTTCTTCGTTAACGTTGTCTAAGAAAGCGTACGGCAAAACGTTCGTGGTAAGTAGTAATTGTTGTCATTCCCATTACAGGGCGTTAACAAATACATCAACGATAATTGTAATAATGTTTTACCTGAACAAGTTCACGGTAGACGAGATCGCGAAAATTTTATAAGGAGTACCGATATGCCAGATTACGGAGAGTACAAAAGACCACAAGACATACGTTTCGAGGATATACCATGGGGGTCGATGAAAAAATTTATACCGCCCCTATTAATTATCGTCTTCGTCATTATTACGGGATATACTGCCTTCTATACCGTAAAGGCAAACGAAGAGGCCGTTATTCTGAGATTCGGCAGCTATAAAGAGACGGTAGGTCCCGGACTCCATACCAAGATTCCTTACGGTATTGACAAGATACTGAAAGGAGAGGTCAAGCGTATTTACAACGAAGAGTTCGGATTCAGGACAGAGCAGCGAGGATATTCCAGTATGATTGGTTATGAATATCCAGATGCAAGAGAAGAAAAATTGATGCTTACCGGCGACCTTAACTGCGCTGAGGTGCACTGGGTCATTCGGTACAAAATAAAGGCATTAGAAGAGTATTTTTTCAATGTAAAAAACGTCGGAGAAATCATTCGTGGTGTTTCGCAGTCTGTTATGCGCACACTGATCGGGGATCGCTCTATTGATGAGGTCTTGACGATTGGCAGGACGGAGATCGAGCAAAAGTCCAAAGAAGATATTCAGAGGATTTTAGACGGTTATACATGCGGGATTGACATTCAGACGGTACTGCTCAAGGGGGTTAATCCGCCAGAACCCGTAAAAGACGCCTTTAATGCAGTGAATCAGGCGATTCAAATAAGGGACAGAATTATCAATGAAGCAGAAGGGCAAAAGAATAAGATACTGCCCGCTGCCGAAGGGAAAAAACAGCAGGTTATCAAAGAGGCAGAAGGATATCGCATCAGGAGGGTAAACGAAGCAACCGGTGACGTCAAGGCATTTCAGGCTGTCTATGAAGAATACAAAAAGGCCGAAGACGTGACGAGGCGCAGGCTATATCTGGAAACTATGTCAAAGGTCATCCCGAAATGTGAAAAGTTATACATCATTGACAAGGATATAAAGGGTCTCCTGCCTATGTTTGAGATCAATGAAGGAGGAGTGAAGAAATGAAGAAGACAATTATAATAACAATCATTGCCATAGTTGCTGTGTTGATTTGTTTAAAGGCGTCATTATATGTTGTGGATGTACGGTTGCAGGCCGTTATCACACAATTTGGGAAACCTGTTCGAACCGCGACAGAGCCCGGACTTTATATAAAGACACCGTTTATCCAGGAGGTCAGATATTTTGATAAGCGGTTGCTGGAGTGGAGCGGGGAACCGAGCGATATTCTGACGAGGGACAAGGAAAATATCGGCGTAGGCACATGGGCACGATGGAAGATCATGGACCCACTCAGATTCTATACATCACTGGGAACGGAGGCGCGCGGTCAGGGTGTGCTGGATGAGGTCATTGAATCGGCGGTCAAAAACGTGGTCAGCGCATATACCTTAAAAGAGGTCTTAAGAAATACCAACCGCAAGCTGGAATATACGACAAAAGAACTGGAAGATGCAGAGGATATTAAAAAGGTATTGATTACCATGGGGCGTGACAAGATCGTTGAAGAAATCCGGAAAATGGCTGCACGTGCACTGGAAGGTCGTTACGGAATTGAACTGGTTGACGTTCGGATAAAGTATATCAACTATGTTGAAGCCGTTATCCCCAAGATATACGATCGGATGCGATCCGAACGTATCCGTATTGCCAACAAGTACGAATCAGAGGGACGGAGAGAAGAGGCAGAAATCCTGGGTTCTATGAAGAGGGAACTGGAACGCATTGAATCGGAAGGGTATAGGACTGCCGAGGAAACCATGGGGCAGGCCAATGCCGAGGCCGTAAAGATCTACGCCGAGGCATATGAAAAGGCCCCAGAATTTTATTCCTTTACAAAAACACTTGAAACATACGAATCGACCTTCACGAAACAAACCCATCTCATTCTTACTACGGATGGAGACTACTTCAGGTATTTAAAGACTTTCAGACAGGAAGAAAAACCTGGAGAATCTCTGGTAAAATGAAAATCACTCTACGATTAAATTAGGTTGCCTACGGGACGATCTTTTCTTGTAGCGCCGACCTTTATGGTCAGCATTGGCGGGGGGGGGACAAACCCCCGCGCTAGTGCGCCTGAAAGTGCGCAATGCCAGAGGGGTGAAAGTCCCCTTCAGGGAAAACGCTTTCCGCCCTGCAACCGACCGTAACTGCGTCATCGTGAGATGAGGTGGGGAGCAACGGGTGGTTGGAGACGGAATGGCAGGAAGGTGGAGGTATGAAGTGGGTAAGTTGGGAAGCCAAACCAATGTGAGTGGCAGAAATGCCTAAACAAGTTGGAGAAATCCACAGAAACAGAATAGAACCTGACTTATAGCGGAGTACCTGTTGACGGTCTGTATAGGGCGAATGATGAGAATCGATGTCATCATTACGAGATATGAGTTGTTCACGTATCCGCACTCATATTCTAGTCTGTCAATCCCGAAGGGGTAACCACTGACGGGAGAGCCGTATGCGGGAAACCCGCCTGT
>JAUPKS010000326.1 GCA_030837315.1 Planctomycetota bacterium | reverse complement strand
TTAAAAATTGTGTCAATAAATTAAACACCGCGGGTTATGATTAAAATAGGGGTTTTTCGCGAGGGGGATTTTACCGTGGGTAAACGACACTTTTTGTTTGTTTGTCAAAAAACAAACGACGATATTTGTTATGCAAAGCGAGCTAGCTCTTTTTGATTGTGGCTATGTTGTAACTGGAAGGGTATTGCTAGTTTTTTTTCTGAAAGTCAGGGTATGTGTTTTGCTTTAGCAGGGTAGCCAGTCGGCTCAAATCGTTACTTTCCACCTCCAGAAATTGAAGGCCCACATCGTATTTAGCGGTTGGTCCATCCATCGAATTTAGCCATACAACTTTCACATTACACGTCAGGCTAGTGCTGTCTGGCAAAAACAATTCAATTTCCAGGCGCTCGCCAATCTTGAATGACTTGTCACTATAAACGCGTATACCACCAAGTCCAACATTGACAAGCGGACTGCGGGATGAAGTAAGGTGTGCTGGTCTGCAATAAATAGGTAAATTAACTCGTAGGTATTGCCTTTTGTTTTGATTGAGGTCGTATTCAGTCATAGTTTTGCTCCGGTCTGCTGATATAGCATTATCGACATAATGTTCCGATTCTGGTATTGCAAGGAACAAGTTAGGGCGATAGTTTATTCTTGTTGTTCTTCAGAGTCAAGAAAATAAGAGAAAGGTTAGCGAGAGATCAAAAGACATTGCTTTTCGTAGTGTTTCGTTTTTATAAATCATTTCCATAGTTTACCTCTATGAGACACAGACCCTTGGCGGGTGCCGTGGGACCTGACAATCCCCGGTTCTTTGCATCTAAAATATCCTTCACTCTTTCTGCGGTAAATTTTCCCCTTCCTACCTCTATCAGGGTGCCTACCATGGTTCTTACCATATTGTACAGAAATCCATCTGCCTCGACGGTAAAATAGATATACGATTCTTCTTTTGTGATATCCAGTTTTTTCACCGTGCGTATCCTGTGCTTCTCACACCGAGCCTTCGTTGTAAAGGAGGTGAAATCATGTGCGCCAATGATGGCCTTTGTTGCCTCAATCATTTTGTCCATGTCTAGCCGAAACCCGCATACAAGGCAAAAATTCCTATTGAGAGAGGTTCTTATCCAGTCATTAAAAAGGGTATATTGATAGACCTTTGATTTGGCGCCGTATTGGGCATGAAAGGATTCCGTTGTGTCCGAGGCGTTTTTTACCGTTATGTCATGAGGGAGGTAGAAATTGATGGCGTGAAGTAATTGTTCGGATGGGATATCAGATGTGGTTTTAAAATTAGCCACCTGGCCCTGGGCATGTACCCCCGCATCGGTACGGCTGGCACCATAAAGTTTAATTGGTTCCTGAATGACCTGCCCTATCGCCTTCGAGAGGGTTTCCTGGATAGTCCTGTCATTCTTCTGCCATTGCCAACCGGCATAATCTGTACCATCGTATTCTATCAGAAGCCGTACATTACGCATATACGTGAGTGAAAAACTTGAATATGATATCTCTGCCCCGGTGTAGCTGCAATCAAATACCCCTGAGGAGAATAAAGGGAGTTGTGGAAAAACTTGCTACAAAGAAGTTTTTGCACGGTAATACGATAAATCAACAGGGCAATTGAAACAAAAAGGGTAGGGACAATCAACAAAAAACCTGTAACAGTTCACCCCGTCCCCTGAACTCTTCCGCCAGGGGGAGAATATCTGTTGCTGCCATATTTTCTCACCCGCGTTGGTTGTTTTTTGGTAAAAAAATATTCATTTATCCATTATCTATAAATTTTGATATAGTAAATCCCCGAGCATCACAAATAAATTAAAAATAATTACTGTTTATCTGGTAAATGATTATTTTGAAAGGAGGTTAAAATGGAAAAGGTAGTTATTTCAACGGATAATGCCCCCGCGGCAATCGGGCCTTATTCTCAGGCGATCAAAGCAGGAGATTTTGTGTTTTTATCGGGGCAAATTCCTATACTTCCTGAAACAGGGGAGATTGTGCAGGGGGATATTAAGATTCAGACGAGACAGGTATTGGAAAACATAAAACACATCTTAGCTGCGGCAGGTTCCTCCTTGGATAAGGTGGTAAAGACGACCATTTTTATGAAAGACCTGAATGATTATGTGGCAATGAATGATGTTTACCAAGAATTTTTCCCGAATAAACCGCCCGCCAGGGCTGCGGTTCAGGCGGCAAAATTGCCCAGGGACGCACGTGTGGAGATCGAGGCCATTGCCCTGTGTGCTGAGAAAAGAAAAGTTTGACTTGCATTATAAAAACTGTTAAGATTTCGCATTACTATTGCCGTACCGGTACCATGTAATTAAGGGTTGATCATACCATTTTATATTCAGTTCGTTTGTTTTATGTTAAATATAACAACAAAGGCAAAACACCGAGATATTTATCCTGATGTTGTGAATCTCCTTGATAACTCAAAAAAGTTTTTTGAGCGAGTCGGTATCGCGGATATGGAGAAAAAAATTGTTGAAATGCGTACCCAGCTGGAAGAACCATTTTATCTTTTGGTAGCCGGTGAATACAACTCAGGCAAATCCAGTTTTATCAATGCGATGTGTGGTGAGCATGTACTCCCGGATGGTCCAACACCGACTACGAACCGAATCACGTTGTTAACGTATGGTGAGAAGGTTGAAGTCAAGGAGGTTAGTGACCACCTGTGTCAGGCAACCTATCCTATGGAAGCATTGAGAGACGTTACCCTTGTTGATACCCCTGGGACGAATTCGATCATACTAGAACATGCGGCGCTAACAGAGAGTTTTGTTCACAGGGCGGAACTGGTGCTTTTTGTAACCTCATCGGATCATCCGTTTACCGAGAGTGAACGACAGTTTCTGCAGTTTTTAAAGAGCAAATGGGGGCGGAAGGTGTTGTTCGTTCTCAATAAGATAGACCTGAAGACACCCGAAGAGCTCAATGAGATTGTGGCTTTTTTGGAAAAGAATTGTTACCGGTTGCTTGGTTTCGAACCCAAGATATTATTGGTATCGGCTAAGGAAGCTTACAAAGCGAAGGTCGAAGGTGACATGCTTCTCCTCGACAAAAGTAAAATAAAAGAAGTCGAGTCTTTTGTGTTTGATAAACTCGATCTCGACACAAAGATTGATTTTAAGCTCGTCAGCCCTTTAAAATACCTCCATAGTGTGTTTGCTGGACTTCAATATGATCTGAATGAGAAGGTCAATAAGTGCAATACCGATATTAAAAGTATCGAACGATTTGAGACGCGGATTAAGAATAAAAAACAGGACATGCAGGAATATACCGTGAAATACAGAGACGAAATCAAGCTTGTATTTTCTCGATTAAAAGAAAAATTAGATAATTTTCTGAACTCCTATGTTACGATGAAGTCCGTAATTCTTTCTAAAGTGGGACGGGAGAAGATTGACGAGCGCTTTAAGAGGGAAGTATATGGGCTCTTAAATCCACAAACAGATCTTGACAGGATTGTTGATGATATGGTGGATTATGTTTCGAGAAATAACCGTTCGTTATGGGATTTGGCTCGGGATCACATAGAAAAAGAAGTTGGATATGACCGCAGGGCTGGTAGTATCATTGATGGACATGCCGAGAGACACTATGACGATCGGAAGCATGAGATTGAGGTTGCCTTAAAGTCTCGTTCCAAAGAGTTCAGAGAATTGGATATTGAGCGTGAATCAGAGAAATTAAGCAGTTCGGTTCAAGGTGGGTTTATTAGCTTTTTGCTGACGGAAGCTTTTGCCGTGGGAATTGGAGTTGGCATTACCATAATGTTTCCATGGATTGTGCCGCCGCCTGTTACCATAGGAGTAGCTGTGGCATTAGCGTCTATTGGATTTGCAATTTTTCCTCAAAGACGAAAGTCATTCCGTAACGAATTTATAAAGCGGACAGATGCAATTTGCGAACGATTTGTTGAATTCATGAAATTCGAGATCAATAAGGCCATAGATCGCGTGATCGAGGATATTGGTAATAATATTTCATCATATCGCGACCTTCGGTGGACAGAACGGGAAGAGATGGTACGGCAGGTATCAGAAGTAAGCATGTTGTTGGAAAATGTGAAGAGCCTTATGCGGAAAAGTGGTTTAAACTGAGGCGAAAGACGGTGAGAGTAGCGAAAGGCACAAATGAGATTGCTGAAGTTGGAACAGAAAATTGCCGTTAAATAGAGGGTGTATGCTGTTTGGAATTGGATACGATATTCATAAACTTGTCGAAAACCGTAAGCTGATACTGGGCGGAGTTGAATTTGATTACCCGTTAGGCTTGCTTGGGCATTCAGATGCGGATGTTGTGCTCCATGCTGTTTGTGATGCATTACTTGGGGCGGCAGCCCTTGGTGATATTGGAGAGCACTTCCCGGATACCGATCCGAAATGGAAAGGAGTCTCAAGCAAGGTGCTTCTTTTAAAAGTTTTTGACCTTGTGAAGGAAAGACGTTGCAGGGTTAACAATGTGGACGTAACGATCCTTGCCCAAAAGCCTAAGATCGGTCAAAAAAAAGGAGAGATGAAAAAGAATATTGCAGCATGTCTCCATGTGGATGCAAACAGGGTTAACATCAAGGCAACAACGATGGAAGGTGTAGACGCCATTGGCCGTGGTGAGGCTATTGCAGCCCAGGCCATTGCGAGTTTGTGCGATGAGCTGTAATTGTAAAGGATGAGACGATTTTATCATGGCGATATGGAAAAGAAAAAAGAAGGAAATAGTTTCTGAAGATAATCTTCAGAAAGAAGGCGCATTAGAAATGCCAGCAGGAGGTGTTTCTTCTGTTATAGCCGGAGAGGAAACAACGGCAAAAGAACAACCGGTGAAACAGGAAGAGTTCATCCACGAAAAGCCACCGGAAGACGAAGGTCGTGAGCCAACAGAGGAATATTTACTTGGCGGGGTGGTTGTGTGTGAGAAGAGGATTTCTGGTTTTTTTGGAAAGGGATTTTGGGGCGTATTGTCCGTCTTAATCTTGCCTCCCGTATTGGCATTTGCTCTTAGTATTCTCGTTGTCATGTGTATGCTTGTCTTTCCACTCCTGGCAGTTATATTGGTTGCGTTAATACCTGCGGTCTTCGTAACCTTATCCATCCTTATTATTGCACTTCCCATCCTGTTCCCCCTCCTCATATTGTCCTTGCTCATTACCGGCAAAGGCAGATTGCTGATTGCTTCAGAAGGAAAGTGGTTTGGCCTTGAAATGTTTGGGAAGAGTTATACCTTGAAATAGTAAGGTAATACTATTGAGACAGGTAAAGTAAAAAGTAAGAGAATTACAATTATTGCCTGGTAATAGCCTTTATCTCCCGCATATAGGGCTGGAGAACCTCAGGAATAATAACAGTCCCGTCCTGTTGCTGATAGGTCTCAAGAATTGCGATGACCGTTCGTGGCAGGGCTAATCCTGAGCCGTTTAAGGTGTGTACAAATCGCAATTTACCATCTTCGTCCCGGAAACGTATGTTGATGCGCCTTGCCTGGAAATCTTCAAAATTACTACAAGACGAAACCTCCAGAAATTTATCTAAGCCGGGTGCCCAGACCTCTATGTCATAGCACTTTGCCGCCGCAAAACTCATGTCTCCTGTAGAGAGTTTTGCAACCCGATATTCAAGTCCAAGAAGCTGGAGTACCTTTTCTGCATTGGCTAGTAATGATTCCAGTTCAGTGTAAGAGGTTTCAGGTCTTACAAGTTTAACTAATTCTACTTTATTAAATTGGTGAACCCGTATAATACCCCTCGTATCTTTACCATAAGAACCCGCCTCTCGCCGAAAGCAAGGTGTATAGGCAGTATAGTAAATAGGCAGGTCTTTGTATGAGAGTATCTCATCGCGATGGATATTCGTTACGGGGACTTCCGCCGTGGGGACGAGAAAGAGGTCGTCCGTGGCAGTCCGGTACATATCCTCCTCTAGTTTTGGTAATTGACCTGTGCCCGTCATTGATGTGCGATTAACGAGAAACGGTGGGAATAATTCAGTATAACCGTGTTCTCTCGTATGGAGATCGAGCATAAAACAGTATAAAGCTCGTTCGAGTTTTGCGCCAAGGCCTTTCAGTAAGATAAAACCTGAACCAGAGATCTTGGAAGAACGCTCCATATCCAGGATATTCAACATACGCCCCAGCTCCCAGTGTGGTAAAGGGGTAAAATCAAAAGTCTTTCGTTGTCCCCAGGTCTTGACGATGACGTTGTCACTGGCATCCTTGCCAATGGGTACGTCTGCCGCAGGGATATTAGGGATGCGGAGGAGCAGGTTGGTGATTTGAGGTTCCAGTTCTTTCAGTTTTTCCTCAAGTGATTTTACGTCATCACCAATTTTTTTTGTTTCTTCAATTATACGGGAAGCGTCATGCCCGTTTTTTTTAAGTTCACTGACCTCTTTTGATTTCTCGTTGCGTTTACTTTTTAATTGCTCGCAGGCATGAATCAGTGACCTGCGTTGTGTGTCCAGTTCTAAAATTTGGTCTACGTTAGACGCATTTTCATGTTTATGGTCGATTGCCTGTTTTACTTTGTCAGGGTTATTCCTTATAAAATTTATATCAAGCATGAATTTAATATGCCTCCGATTGTTTACATGCGTTTAATTTGTATCTGATTATTAAGTGATACATTCGAAGTTCTTTTTAATTGTTTTTATTTTACTAGTAATTTTAAAGCGTTCAAGGGAATTCAATTATTTTTTGTTTTGATGTGATATATTTTAGATAAATACGAAGAGGGTACGATATGATGAGTTGGTGGAATAATACGTGGTGTTACGAGATGGATATTCATTCACGCGGATAAATGAAATTGATGCTATGCCGCGGATGTCCCTCTGTCATCATCTCGTTCCATATCCGCATCTGTTCTTCCGTTTCTACCCGAATGAACCGCAATTCTCTTATTTCGCTGACGTCACCAGGCACGCCTTTTGCCTCCGCTACCCCTTCGGCACAAGACGTCTTGGACTTCTTTGTTAGCTCTTCAAGGTCTTTGTCACTAACATGCTTTTGCTCTTCGTTTTTTCCAAGATCATCGCCGAACAAGCGTCGTTGAATAATATCAATTTGGGTCTAACCTAATTTCTTGCCATCGAAATAGAATGCTGGTTGAATTTTCTTGATCTTGACAGTTTCTTCTTTGGTTACGAATGAGAACTCGCATAGTCCATTCAGACTGTGCCAAATGAACTTTGCGCAGACAGTCTATATGCATAGAAAAGGCATAAAATACATATTTTACCGGTAATTATTTCTGT
Source organism: Planctomycetota bacterium (assembly GCA_030837315.1). GTDB lineage: Bacteria > Planctomycetota > Brocadiia > Brocadiales > Brocadiaceae > Brocadia. The sequence continues at coordinate 114 of JAUPKS010000326.1, read as the reverse complement.
TACCGTTCAAAATATTCCTTCAGCATGCTTTTTTATTCCATTTCAATACCTATCCCTTGGTATTACATGCTATTCAACTTTGTAATCAACATTGGTATCCCGATTATGGTTATC
>JAUPKS010000325.1 GCA_030837315.1 Planctomycetota bacterium | reverse complement strand
ATCCACCAATACTATTTCCAGGAAAGGTGGATTCGCTCTCGCTTAATCCACTCTACCGCAAAACCGCATGGGAAAAAATGGAAATTCCTATACAATCAAGCTTGTGTGGATCTTTCAACAAGCCATTCATTGTACACAGACCGTGGCGCAGACTAAAGTTTGCGACTACCAGATATCCCAAGAGCCTGCATAAATAGCAGGAGTAGACTATTATGAAAACAAAGGCATCGGGCAGATACATCGTGGCCGATCATGATGTTTGTCATGGAAAACCAACTTTTCGCGGCACGTGCATATTGATTGCGGGCGTACTTGAACAAGTTGCCAATGATATGGACAGGAAGAATGGCGCGGAAAAGTGACCAGAGAAGCTATTGCCGAAGCCATTCGCCTGGCACGCGAAGCCTTAATTCCACATACGCCCGAACTTATGCAGGAGACCGCTAATGTGTAAACGTGCTGGATGAGAATATCCCCGACAGCCGGTAAAGACGCGACCCTTTCAACGCTCTCTTTTAGAAGAAGGTGATATCGTTATTATTGATAAGACTGATTGTGATTTGAAAGAAATACAAGAAAACAGTATCTATGCAGTTCGGAAGGTGGTTTTTATTTTGAGGAAGTGGGAATAGACCTCAGAAGGGGTGTCGGAAATAGAGTATGTTGAGGCTAGCGATGCACTGTCATACAAAAGGAACAGAAACAAATATGTCCTCATGTAAATTGGGATAAGCCACACCTAAAACACTACACCAGTTCCCCACTCTCTCTCACGTTCCTATTCTAAATAATCACTAATCAAGACGCGACAACAAGCCCTATACTCTCAAGAAACAGGGACCTATAAGCATAGCGCAGTTCAGGGATTTAACAAAGACCTCCCGGCAATATGCAGTCCCGCTGCTGGAGTATTTCGATGCCATCCATTTCACTAAACGGACGGGGGATGTGCAGATACGGCTATCACATAACTCATAAATTCCGCAATTGGAAGCAGATGAACGCAGATAAAACACCGATGCGTAGAAAATTTATTGGCAGGGAGACATTCAGGTGAAAGCCAGCGCTTATTCAAGAAATGGGTAGAGGGATGAGCTAGAAGACCCTGAATACCAAAAGATTGTCTTCTGTCTTTTCAATACATATCCCTGTTCTCTACAATAAAAGGATTAAACCTCAGCGGCTTGCGGCAGTGGGGGCATTCGGAGAGAACGCGAGGGTCGTTCCGCGTTTTAGCGGGGAGTTCGAGGAACAAACCTTTCCAGTGAAGTGAGGACATCAGAGGCATCAAGATTTCCTTTTATCCCTGAATCAAGGAAAAGATTCATTGCTTCTATCTGATTTATACCGAGAAGCCTGGCGGCCTCTCTCAACGTCACTTTACCCTGTCTGTAAAGATTTCCCACATACGTCTCAAAACCAATTCTTATAAGTTTTCTCATGGCAGTGGATTCTTCAATTTTTTCTTCTTTCTCCACGATTTCTATAGCAGTCATCATGTCTTTCGGTATTCTTATAGACTTTGTTTTCATGTGTTCCTCCAGCTTCCTAAAATTGCTTTCATTGCGCTGTATTCTTCATCACTGACAAACGGTGACAAGGAATCCAGTTTTTCCATAGCCTCAGGTATTGTTAATTTGCCATTTTTAAATAAAATTGCAATAAGTACCGCAGGGGTTATATACGGAATATTAAAAATACGTAACCTTTTTATAAATCTCTTGTCATCACTACCGATAGCGTCATAATCACCCTGCTGGAAAATCGTAAAAACAGCATCTTCTCCCTTTTTAAAAGGGGAATGTGATTTGTGTAATGTAATCAACTTTCTCTCCAGATTCTTTTGTATAACCGCAGCATCAGGGTGTCCCTTCGCATTATCAACAATTTCCTCTTTCACAAGTTGAGGAATAATAACGGAGAAATTTTTACAAATAACTTCCTTAAGATTAGATTTAGTCAACTTGATAAGGCAATCAGCATCCATCAATATCTTCATGTGCTGCATTGTAATAATAAGCTTGCAACATGTCAATATCTATCCACGTTATCCGCCACAAACGGATTGAACGTGAGCGGCTGGTGGCAGTGGGGGCATTCGGAGAGAAGGTGAGGGTCCATTCTCTCCATCATCAGCCTCCGGGCTGAAAACGTGACCCGCTTAATCCCGATCGGCTGGATGAAATTGTTAAGCTTTCAGTATGTCCTCCATCTTATTGACTATGGTATTTAGTTTTGATAGAACTTCTTGCGATCTTTCTAAAATCCTAATATTAAGCCTGTCGAAATATTGTTCGGACAGTGTGAAGTCAACAAGAGAGCACGCAGCATTATAAATGCCGACAACATGATAGTCGTCCGAGTCTATAAACGATATGTCTTCACTTTTATCAATAGAATCTTTCGTTAGGTCGTCAATTGGTAAATAGAAGAATCCAATGAGAAACAAATAAAAGGAGATGGGGTCCTTGCCTAATTCCATAATGAATTGTGTATTCAAAATCACTTGGGGACTATCCCAGGATATATCGTCTGAAATAAAATGCAAAAACCACGATTTCATTTCTGAGTCGTTCAGGTTAT